>NZ_WWCX01000131.1:0-12226 GCF_009857655.1 Duganella vulcania | reverse complement strand
GCCACAGCAGCAACCGCCGCCACAGCCGCAGCAACCGCCGCCGCGCTCCAGCGTCTCCGGCACCACCGTCGCTCCCGATCGTACCCAATAGGCCGTCCCATGGTGATCTCCCGTACCCTGGCCGCAGCTTTTTGCTGCGGCTTTTTCTTGGCGGCCGCGATCGGCGCGCCCGCCGCCGCGCAAACCGCCGTGCAAACCTCTGCGCCGGACGGCGCGCCCAAGCCGCGGCCCAAGGTCGCGCTGGTGCTGTCCGGCGGCGGCGCGCGCGGCTTTGCCCACATCGGCGTGCTGCGCGCCCTGCAGGAGCTGCGCGTGCCGGTGGACTTCGTGGTCGGCACCAGCATGGGCAGCGTGGTGGGCGGCGCCTACGCGGCCGGCAGCTCGGTCGAACAGCTGGAGCAGCTGGTGCGCCGCACCGACTGGAACGCCGTGGTGGCTGACCGTCCGCCGCGCGACGAGCTGGTGTACCGCCGCCGCGAGGAGGATTTGCTGCTGCCGTCGCGCATCGAGTTCGGCGCCAAGCTGGACGGCATCTCGCTGCCGCCGGCCGCCGCCGGCAACGAGGCGCTGGAGCTGGCGCTGACCCGCGTGCTGCCGCACGGCGCGCGCGACAAGCCGGTCAACCTGCTGCAGCTGCCGTTCCGCTCGGTGGCCTCGGACCTGGTGACGGGCGAGCTGGTGGAACTGAACGACACGCCGCTGTTCCTGGCGATGCGCGCCTCGCTGGCGGTGCCGGGCGTGTTCGCGCCGGTGCGGGTGAACCAGCGGCTGCTGGTGGACGGCGGCCTGGTACGCAACCTGCCGGTGGACGTGGCGCGCGACATGGGGGCCGACGTCATCATCGCGGTCAACGTCGGCACGCCGCTGGCGCAGGAAAAGGAATTGATCAGCGCGGTCAGCGTGGCGCAGCAGATGCTGCAGATCCTGACCGAGCAGAACGTGCAGCGCTCGCTCAAGGAGCTGCGCCCCGACGACATCCTGGTGGCGCCGGACCTGGGCGGCATCGGCTTTCTTGACTTCGCCCGCCACGACCGCGCCATGAAGGCCGGCGAGGCGGCGGTGCGGGCCATGAGCGCCAGGCTGGTCAAGCTGGCGCTGCCCGAGTCGCAGTACGCGGCGTACGAGCTGCAGCGGCTGTCGGCGCCGGTCGGCATCGACCAGCCGGTGCGGCTGGCCAAGCTGGAGGTGGCGCCGAGCGGGCGCATCAATCCGAAGGAGCTGGAAGTGCAGTCCGGCCTGAAGGTGGGGCAGCCGGTCACCAGCGAGCAGGCGCAGGCGGCCGGCAATGCGCTGTTCGGGCGGGGCGATCTGGCGCGGGTGGAGACCGAGGTGCATGACGACAAGGATGGCCGCAACGTGCTGATCAAGCCGACCGAGGCCGACTGGGCCCGCAGCCGCCTGCGCGTGGGCCTCGAGCTGACCAGCGATTTTTCCGAGAACAACGCGTTCGAGCTGAAGGTGATGCATGTGCTGTCGTCGCTCAACGACTGGGGCGCCGAGCTGCGCACGGTCGGCCGGGTCGGCACCGAGCGCGCGCTGGGCGTGCAGTTCTGGCAGCCGCTGGGCGCGGGTTCGCAGTGGTATGTGGCGCCGGGGCTGCAATACGATTCGTCGGCGGTCGACATCTTCAGTCCGAGCGGCTTCCGCCAGGCGCGCTACGCCTACAACCGCCAGGTCGGCGAGCTGGCGCTGGGCCGCCAGCTGGGCCGCTGGGGCGATATCCGCTACAGCGTGTCGCGCCAGAAGCAGGTGTATCACCAAAGCATACCGGAGGACCGCACCGAGGGCTCGGACATGCAGACGGTGCAGCAGCTGTCCTTCAATATCGACAGCCTCGACACGGTGGCCTTCCCGACCCGCGGCACCTTGTTCTCGCTGGGCTGGCAGCGGCTGGTGCACAGCGAGTCCACCGGCGCCGTGCCGACCACGCAGGCGGTGCAGGGGCTGCAGGCCTTCCACGTGGACCGCTGGGCCGGCCATGTGTATGCGGAATGGTCGCGCAGCCAGGGCGGCGCGTCGGCCAACACCCTGGGCGGCTTCCTGCGCCTGTCGGGTTCGACGCCGCAATCGATCATCGGCGACCGCACGCTGCTGGGCCGGGTGGTGATGGCGCGCAGCATCGGCGCGATGCCTGCCGCGCTGGGCGGCGACGTGCGGCTGGGCTTTTCGCTGGAGGCGGGCGGCGCGTACAGCCCGAGCAGTCCGCTGCGCTGGGGTTCGCTGCACCAGGCGGCCAGCGGCTTCTTCGCGGTCGATACGCGCTTCGGTCCGCTCTACCTGGGCGCCGGCACCACCAAGGGCGGCAACAGCAGCGCCTATCTGTTCCTCGGACCTATTTGGTAGCCGAAGCTGCGGCGGGCGCGCGCCGCAGCGCGGTGAAGGCGGCGAACTCCCACGAGCGGAAGCCGACCAGCAGCGTGAAGCCGTCGCGGTCCTGCGGCGCCAGTTTGCGGTCGCCCTGGTGCAGCCGCGCCAGTTCGCCGGCCAGTTGCTGGATGCGGCCCACCAGCTCCTCGGCGCTGGGCAGCGACAGCCGCGCGGGCAGGCACAGCAAGGTCTCGCCGGCGCCGTCGAAGCTGCCGCTGAAATAATCGTGCACCGCGTGCTCGCGGAAGAATTGCTGCACCGGGCCGTCCGGCAGCCAGCGGAAGGCGTTCGACACGCGCAGGCGGTAGCGGTTCAGCGGTTTCAGTTCGATCACGCCCAGCCGGTCCAGCTCGGCCAACAGCAGGATGCATTCGGGTTCGGTCAGGTTGTAGGTTTCCAGCACCTGCTCCAGCGTCCAGTGGCCCAGGCAGCAGATCGCCATCAGCAGCAGGTGGGGCTGGGCCAGCAGCGATTTTTCCTGCGTCAGCGTCAGCGCGTCCGCCTGCGGCGTGGCGTCGGCCGCGCCGCGCAGCACGTCCTCCATCGCCACCCCGGCCGCCTTGCAGATCTGCGCCAGCCGCGACAGCGACATGTCCTGCTGGCCGAACATGCGCTTGACGCTGGACTCGCTCATCGAGATCCGCTCGGCCAGCATTTTGTAGGTGACGCCGGCGGCCCGCATCTGGGTCCGCAGCACTTGCAGCAGCAATTCCGGTGAGCTCATACCTTGCCTTGGCAAAAGAATAAAAGGTATCGTAACACGGTACTTGCCGGTGTGAAAAGCGGCGCTTGGGATAATCGATTGGTACATCGCGCATAAGTGCGCGACACTGCGGGCACGCTGTCCCTCGCAGCAGGGATGGCACCGGATAACCCGAGAGCGGGCGCCACCACCGGCGTCCGCTAACGGTTACTTTTCCTCAGGATCCGGCTTCAGGCTGATCTTCGCCAGCAGGCGCTTGGCGGCCTGCCGGTCGACCGACCGCGGCTTGGCGTGCGGGCCGGCGCCGCCGACGCGCGCCTTGGCCGCCAGCGCCACCGGGTTGCGCGGCGGCTTCTGCGACGGCTCGACCCGTATCGTCATCTTCTGCCGCGTGGCCAGTGCCTTGTTCGCCATGATCCCCGCTCCTTACAAGACGTAGCGCGACAGGTCTTCGTTGACCGCCAGCGCATCCAGCCGCGCGTTGACGTAGGCCGCGTCGATGGTGATGACCTTGCCGCTGTCCTCGCTGGCCGTGAAGGACAGTTCCTCCAGCAGCTTTTCCATCACCGTGTACAGCCGGCGCGCGCCGATGTTCTCGGTGCGCTCGTTGACCGAGTAGGCGATCTCGGCCAGCCGCGTGATGCCTTCCGGCGCGAACTCGATGGTGACGTTCTCGGTGGCCAGCAGCGCCTCGTACTGCTTGGTCAGGCAGGCGTCGGTGCTGGTGAGGATGCGCTCGAAATCGGCGATCGACAGCGACTCCAGCTCGACCCGGATCGGGAAGCGGCCCTGCAGCTCGGGGATCAGGTCGGACGGCTTGGCCAGGTGGAAGGCGCCCGAGGCGATGAACAGGATGTGGTCGGTCTTGATCATGCCGTACTTGGTGTTGACGGTCGTGCCCTCGACCAGCGGCAGCAGGTCGCGCTGCACGCCGGCGCGCGAGACGTCGGCGCCGCCCACTTCCGAGCGCGAGGCGATCTTGTCGATCTCGTCGAGGAACACGATGCCGTTCTGCTCGACGTTCTGGATGGCCTTCTGCTTCATTTCCTCGTCGTTGACCAGTTTGGCGGCTTCCTCGTCGACCAGCACCTTCATCGCTTCCTTGATCTTGACCTTGCGCGCCTTCTTGCGGGCGCCGCCGATGCCGGAGAACATCGACTTGATTTGTTCGGTCATCTCCTCCATGCCGGGCGGGGCCATGATCTCCATCTGCGGGCCGTTCTCGGCCAGCTCGATCTCGATTTCCTTGTCGTCCAGCTCGCCCTGGCGCAGGCGCTTGCGGAAGGTCTGGCGGGTGCTGTCGCCTTCCTTGCCTTCCTTGGGCGCCTCGGCCGGCGTGGCCGGGTGGAAGCCGAAGTCGCGCGCCGGCGGCAGCAGGATGTCGAGCACGCGGTCCTCGGCCGCGTCCTCGGCGCGCGCGCGCACCTTGGCCATCTCGGCCGAGCGCGTCTGCTTGACGCCGATGTCGATCAGGTCGCGGATGATGGTGTCGACGTCGCGGCCGACGTAGCCCACCTCGGTGAACTTGGTGGCCTCGATCTTGATGAAGGGCGCGTCGGCCAGCTTGGCCAGGCGGCGCGCGATCTCGGTCTTGCCGACCCCGGTCGGGCCGATCATCAGGATGTTCTTCGGCGTGATTTCATGGCGCAGCGGTTCCTCCACCTGCTGGCGGCGCCAGCGGTTGCGCAGCGCGATGGCGACCGCCTTCTTGGCCTTGCCCTGGCCGACCACATGTTTGTCGAGCTCGCCGACGATTTCCTTCGGAGTCATGTTCATGCTGGATCCAGTGTCTCGATGATGTGGTTCAGGTTGGTGTAGATGCACAATTGGCCGGCGATGGTCAGTGATTTTTTGACGATTTCCGACGGCGACAGTTCCGTGTTTTCCACCAGCGCCTTGGCCGCCGATTGCGCGTAGCTGCCGCCGGAGCCGATGGCGCCGATGCCGTCCTCCGGCTCCAGCACGTCGCCGTTGCCGGTGATCACCAGCGTCGATTCGCTGTCGGCCACCAGCAGCATCGCCTCCAGGCGGCGCAGCACGCGGTCGGTGCGCCAGTCCTTGGCCAGCTCGACCGAGGCGCGCAGCAGGTTGCCCTGGTGTTTTTCCAGCTTGCCCTCGAAGCGGTCGAGCAGGGTGAAGGCGTCGGCGGTGCCGCCGGCGAAGCCGACCAGCACCTTGCCCTGGTAAGTCTTGCGCACCTTGCGGGCCGTGCCCTTCATGACGATGTTGCCCAGCGTGACCTGGCCGTCGCCGCCCAAGGCGACCTGCTTGCCGCGGCGCACGCACAGGATGGTGGTGCCGTGAAATTGTTCCATAGTTACCTCAAAGTAATGACGCGGACTGCTACAAGACTGAAAAGTGGGGTTGGTCCCGGAAATTGCAAGTTTCAGTAGTTGTGCGGGTAAATCCTGGCGATGTCGGCAAAGCCCAGCAGGCGCAGCAGCGCTGTGACCAGGTGGTTGACGTCGCGGAATTCGATCTTCTTGTCCAGCTGGACCAGGCTGGCGTGCAGCTGGTTGGCGCAGGCGTAGTCGATGCGGCTCAGGCGCGAGCAGTCGAACACCAGGGTCTGGTACTGATCAGCATAGTGCTGGATCTGGCCGAGTAAAGGGCCGAGCTGGCCTTCGAGCAGCGGCGGCAGCATGAAGCGGTCCGGCGAGACGGACACTTTCTGGGCCGTGGCGGTGGCCACCTTGTGCGGCGCCGTGAACGACGGCGGCGACACTTCGAAGGTGACGCAGTAGTCCATGCCGGTCTCCTCGAATTCCTTCTCGCGGTTCAGCAGTTGCAGCAGCTCCAGCAGCAGCAGCCATGGCGCCTCGGTGTCGTCGCGGCGGCCGACCGCGATGCCGCCGCGGATCAGCGCGGCCAGCGCGTCGGCGCCCACCAGGATCAGCTCGCGCTGCTGGGCCTGCAGCTTGCGCAGCGTGTCGAGCAGCAGCGCGCAGCCGGCCGGTTCGACCGCCGTCACGCGGGAAAATTCCAGCCGCAGCACCGGGCTGGCGGCCGCGGCCTGGCGCAGGCGCTCCAGCTGGGCGTCGATGTGCGGATCGAGCACGCCGGCGAAGGCTTCGGTCGGCGTCAGGCCGGCCCAGCCCGGGGAGGCTGAGGCCGGCTCGGCTGGCGCGTTCCACGGCGGCGGCGAGGTTTCAAAGGTGCTGGCGTAGTCGATCGACAGGTTGTCGAAGCGCTCGCGCTGGCCGCTGACCTGGTACAGGTCGAACAGCATCCACCAGACGGTGCGGTCGCCGCCGGCCTCGGCCACGCTGGCGGTCAGCAGCTGCTCGGCCACGGCGCCCTGGCCGTTGGCGTACAGGATGGCGATTTCCTCCACCACCGGGGCGGTCTCGGCGGCCACGGCTTGCTGCGGCAGGTCGTCGTCGCGCAGCAGGATGGTGGTGGGCAGGTCGTCCAGCGCCTGCGTGTCGGGGCCGGCGGCGGCCTTGGGCCTGGCCGGGCGGGCGGCGCGCTGGCTGCCCCAGGCCGGCTCCGGCTCGTTGAAGATGTCGAAGGTCATCGCCGATTCGATGGCGTCGATCTTCATCGCGGTGGCGCGGGCGATCTCGCGCTGGCGCGCCTGCTGTTGCTGGCGTTCGGTCTCGCTGTTGGCGGCCAGCCGCGCCGCCTCGTCATCGTCGCTGGGGGCGGGCGTTGCGTCGGCCTTCTTGAAGATGGAGAACAGTCCCACGCTGATCCTCGTCTGAACCTCGGTAGCTGCCGTAAAAAAAGCACGCGGTTGCGTGCTTTTTTTAAAGTCCGGGCGAATTAATCGCCGTACAGTTTCTGCTTCAGTTCGCGGCGCTGCTGGGCTTCCAGCGACAGCGTCGCGGTCGGACGGGCGATCAGGCGTGGAATGCCGATCGGCTCGCCGGTTTCCTCGCACCAGCCGTAGTCGCCGCCGTCGATGGCGACGATCGATTGCTGGACTTTTTTCAGCAGCTTGCGTTCGCGGTCGCGGGTGCGCAGTTCCAGCGCGTGCTCTTCTTCGATGGTGGCGCGGTCGGCCGGGTCCGGCACCAGCACGGTTTCGCGCAGGTGTTCGGTGGTTTCGCCGGCGTTCTTCAGCAGTTCCTTTTCAAGCGCTTGCAGCTTGGCTTTGAAGAAGGCCATTTGCGCCGGATTCATATAATCCTTTTCATCCATCTTCAGAATTTCTTCTTCGGTCAGGATGCGGTCGGCGGCGGCGGGGGTCGATTTATTAGTTTTGGTGGTCATAACTTCGCTTACCTTCGATACGACAGAGTTTTCAATTAATCAGCCCGGAGTTTGTGGCTATTTAGCCATCCCCACAAAACCCGGATAGTTTATACCAGACATTGTTCTAAACCGCTAATAAAGATATCTTTCGGCAGATTTTTACCGATAAACACCATTTTGCTGCCTCGAACGTCGTTTTCTCCCCATTTGGCGCCCAGGTCGCTGCCCATGATTTGGTGCACGCCCTGGAACACGACCTTGCGATCGGCGTCCTTCATGAACAATACGCCTTTGTAGCGCAGCATGCGAGGACCGTAGACATTTACCAGCCCGCCAAGGAACTCGTCGAGCTTGGCGGTGTCGAACGGGCGTGTACTTTTGAACACAAACGCGGCGATGTCGTCGCTGTGGTGGGCGTGGTGGTGGTTGTGGCCGTGGTCTCCGTGGTGGCCGTGATCGTGATTGTGATCGTGGTTGTGGCCGCAGTGCTCGTCATGCACGTGGTCGTCGTCGTGGGCCTGGTCGGTTTCCAGGAAATCCGGGTCCAGCTCCAGCTTGTCGTTCAGGTTGAAGCCCTTCAGGTCCAGCACCTCGGACAGCGGGGCGCGGCCGAAGTCCGCCGTGCTGATCGGCGCGCGCGGGTTGATGCGCTTGAGGCGGGCGGTCAGCGTGGCCACGTCCTCGGCGCTGACCAGGTCGGTCTTGGACAGCAGCAGCTTGTCGGCGAAGCCGACCTGGCGCTGGGCTTCCTCGTGCTGGTCCAGCTGGTCCATGGCGTGGCGCGCGTCCACCACGGTGACCACCGCGTCGAGCATGTAGTGAGTGCCCACTTCCTCGTCCACAAAGAAGGTCTGCGCCACCGGGCCCGGATTGGCCAGGCCGGTGGTCTCGATCACCACGCGGTCGAACTGCAGCTCGCCGGCTTCGCGCTTCTGCGCCAGGCCGCTGAGGGCGACGATCAGGTCGCCGCGCACGGTGCAGCAGATGCAGCCGTTGTTCATTTCCACGATCTGTTCGCCGCTGTCCTGCACCAGGATTTCGTTGTCGATGTTTTCCTGGCCAAACTCGTTTTCAATGACGGCGATGCGCATGCCGTGCTGTTCCTGCAGGATGCGGTTCAGCAGGGTGGTCTTGCCGGCGCCAAGAAAGCCGGTGAGGATGGTGGTCGGTATCAGTGCCATGGTGCTTACCAGTCTGGTCTAGAGGGAAACCCTAGATGGGGATCAAATGCAGAAATGCAACCGGCCGATTATGCCGGAATTTGGCCGGCGCTAGCAATTCGTCCGATTGAGCAACGTCAGTACGGGCCGCGCTATTTTACTTTGGCGCGCGGATGGGCCTTGTCGTACACCTCGGCCAGGTGCTGGAAATCCAGCGCGGTATAGACCTGGGTCGAACTGATGCTCGAATGCCCCAGCATCTCCTGCACCGCCCGCAGGTCGCCGGACGATTGCAGCACGTGCGAGGCGAACGAGTGGCGCAGCATGTGCGGGTGCACGTGCACCGGCGCGCCGTTGGCCACGCCATGGGCCTGCAGGCGTTGCTGGATCACCCGTGGCGACACCCGCGTGCCGCGCGTGCTCAGGAACAGGGCGTTGCCGCCGTCGGTGGGCGCCGGGCGCACGGCGATCCAGGCCGCCAGCGCCTCCAGCGCGGCGTTGCCCACAGGGACGACACGCTGCTTGTTGCCCTTGCCGGTGACGACGACTTCCCGGTTGTCCAATGCCGCCCAGCCCAGCGCATCCTTGCCGGCGGTCAGGTCCAGCCCGGCCAGCTCGGACACGCGCAGGCCGCTGGAATACAACAGTTCGAACATGGCGCGGTTGCACAGCTCGGCCGCTTGCGGCGCGGCGCCGGCGCTGGGGCGGGACGGCGCCACCAGTTGCACGGCGTCGTCCACCGACAGCGCGCGCGGCAGCGTCTTGGCGCGCTTGGGCGCGCGCACGCCCTGCACCGGGTTGGCCGCCAGCGTGCCCTGGCCGCCCAGCCAGTCGAAGAAGCCGCGCCAGCTCGACAGCTTGCGGGCGATCGAGCGCGGATCGAGCTCGCGCGCGTGCAGCTTGGCGGTCAGGCGGCGGATGGCGAAATGGTCGATCTGGGGCCAGTCCAGGCCGGCGGTGAGGCCGGCCAATTCCTGCAGGTCGCGCGCGTAGGCGCTGACGGTGTGGGGCGACAGCTGGCGCTGGTCGCGCAGCTGGGCCAGGTAAGCGTCGATCCAGGCCAGCTTGCTGTCCGGGCCGGCGCTCATGGCGGTGCTCAGGCCAGCAGCCAGGCCAGCGCGGTGCTGCTGGTTTCGCCGATGTGGACCAGGAAATCGGTGGCCATCAGCGAGGTGAAGCGCGCGGGGTCGGCCGAGCCCATGATCAGCAGGCCGAAGGCGTTCTTGTTGCCCGGCTTGCGCAGCGGAATGATCACGGTGGAGGTGATGCCGGTGGCGTCCTCCAGCCAGCGCACCGCCTCGAAATCCTTGTTGGTGCCGCAGTAGGGCGCCATCAGGCTGTTGGCGAAGAGGCGGGCGTCTTCCGAGACGCCGTTGACGAACCATTCGCCGAGGTAGTCCGGCGCGGTGTCCCAGATGCGCAGCGTGACCTGCGGCACATCAAAACTGTTCTTCAGGCCGCTGACCACGGCGTGTGGCATGGAACCCACATCTTCGGCTTCCAGCAGCACCTTGGTCCAGCGGTGGAACTTGTTGGCGATCGCTTCGTTTTCCGACGCCAGGCGCATCAGATTGCTCATGCGCAATTCCAGCGCCTTGTACTTGTCGCGCATCACTTCCATCTGGCGCTCCTGCAGCGACACGGCGCGTCCCGTCAGCGGGCTGGCCAGTTTGATTTCTCCCAGCAATTCAGCATGCTCTTCGAAGAAATTCGGGTGTTCGGTCAGGTATTGCGCGACGAGGGTGTGATCCAGTGGGACAGTCATTGAGGTACTTTATTTACGAGGGTGGAAAGGCAGTGTCATTCTAAACGAAAAAAAACGGACATGGTTGCCCATGCCCGTCATTCCCCAACCCAAGCGCCGGCAGTTCTTGCCGACTGCGCGGCTTAGAAGTTGTGGTGGATACCGAGGCTGTAGAAATTCAGCGTGGTAGCTGCCTTCTTGTTCGAGGCATCGATATACAGGTAGGTGCGGGCCGACAGGTTGTAGTCGTAGCCGATCGACGCCTGCTTGGTCTTGGCCAGGGCCGGGTTGTTCAGGGCGTTGTCCGGAGTCTTCTGGCCATAGCCAACGCGGATCAGGCCGGCGCCGACGGTGTAGTTGGCGCCCAGCAGCCAGGCCTTGGTGTTCGGATTGATCAGCGTACTGTTGCTCTGGTCCTGCTTCTGGTACGAACCCATCAGTTTCAGGTCGTTGATCGGCTTGAACGAGGCGCCGATCGACCACAGTTTGGTTTCGATGGCGTTTTTCTCGTACGCGGCATAGGCGGCGAACGGGCCGTTGGCGGCGGTGGCGCTCAGCGAGTAAGGCATGGTCTGCGGCGCGCTGTTGGCCGGGAATTGCGGATTGAGCGTGGTGCCCTTGCCGACAATGGCCGGATTGCCGTTGGCTTCCTTGGCGGCCACGGCGACGTTCAACTGGAACATGTCGGCGATCATCGGGGTGTTATAGAACACGGCGTTCGAGAAGCGGTTGTTCGAGTTGCCGGCTGGGCTCAGCGGATCGCTGGTGTAGCCGGCCACTTGCAGGTCGGTCTGGTAGCCGGCCGGGCCTGGCATGCCGCTCCACGGTTCGAAGGCGGTGCTGGTTTCCTGGAAGGGGGTCAAGCCGCGGCCCAGGCGGATGGTACCGAAGTCGCCCTGCAGGCCGACGCGGCTTTGGCCCTGGAACAGTGGGCGGCTGGTGGTGGCGGTGGTGTTCTCCACGACGCCGGTGTCCGGCTCGTAGCGGATCTCCAGCTGGAAGATGGCCTTCAGGCCGCTGCCCAGGTCTTCGACGCCCTTGAAACCGAGTTTGTTGTTGTCGCGCTTGCCCACTTGGGTGGTGGTGCCGGTGCGCTTGGAAATCCCTGCATCCACAGTGCCATAGATGGTCACGGACGATTGCGCGTATGCGCCAGCAAATGCGCCCATGAGAGCCAGAGCCACTAAAGATTTTTTCATTTGAGTTATTCCTTTATGAGTGAACGTGCATACTGCCAAAGCTAGCGGGTCGCCAAGTCAACCCTCGATGAGAGGAACCTTAATATCTCATCAGGCCAAAAACGCTGGAATGGTTGATTATGACGGCTAGTTTTGGTCGAAAGCCAAAGAAACCGGGCTTCCTGTTGTATTTTTGAAACGCTTGATACGCAGGCCACCGGGGCCGGTTTAACGCATTATTTCCTTTCATTCAGGCACCAAAACAGCTCTTAGCGTACAGGGCTAAACGGGGTAGGCCGCTTGTGCAAAATCAAAGCGAACCGCATATTGTTTAGGGTGTGGCGCCGATCGCACGCTACACTCATAAGTAGCAACGGTCGCCTAGGCTGCCCAGACAGCACGGCTGCGCCCGCTTCGATGAATCGGACTAATAGTGAGACGATGGCAAATCGAGAAGAGTTAGGGATCATCCGGGGCGCGCGCGCGGGAGATGCGGTCTGCCAACTGGCGCTGGGCAAGCTCTACTTGTTCGGCGGCGCGGGTTTGCCGCTCAGCCTGCCCACGGCGCTGCATTGGCTGAACCGCGCCGCGCTGCAGGAGCAGGACGAGGCCTGGATGTTGATCGGCAACTACGTTCCATTCGAGCACGCACAACATTGCCTGCCGTCTGCGCTGTCCTGGTACGACCGCGCCTACGACGCCGGCGTTGAACAGGCTGGCCTGGTGCTGGCGCAACTGGTGTTGAACCACGCCGCGCCGCCGGAAGCGTTGCATTTGCGCGACAAGGCGCTGCTGGCGCTGGAGACCGCCGCGCGCGGCGGCTCGGCCGAGGCGCAATGGCTGTTGGCGCACCAGACCGGCGCGCCGGCGCCGGCGC
>NZ_WWCX01000130.1:0-13389 GCF_009857655.1 Duganella vulcania | reverse complement strand
CCGCCCGCGCCGCTGCGGCCGCTGTCGCTGCGGGTGCTGCTGATCGACGACGACGCCATCGTCTGCGCCAGCATGCAGCGCCTGCTGCAGGCCTGGGGCTGCGTCTGCCAGGTGGCCGACGGCACCGGCCAGGCGCTGGCGCTGGCGCCGGCGCTGCGGCCCGAGCTGATCATCAGCGACTACCGGCTGCGCGACCAGCAGACCGGCGCCGGGGCGATCGCCGCGCTGCGCCAGCAGGCCGGCCGTTCGGTGCCGGCGCTGCTGATCACCGGCGACACCGCGCCGGCCCGGCTGCGCGAGGCGCGCAACAGCGGCGTGCCGCTGCTACACAAGCCGGTGGCGCCGGCCCAGCTGTACCACATGCTGGCCGACATCGCCGCCACGCTGGCGCCGGAACCGGCGGAAAACAACAGCGGTGAGAATGTGTGAGAATTCTCTTGCCGTTGAGAAATACCTGTTTTACACTTGCATCACCGCCTCACCGGCCCCCCCTCCCCCGGGGCCACCATCCCCCTGCCGGCCATATCTCCGCCGGAAACGCATAGTCGCTGCGATCACGGCCCGTGCCGGCCAGCGCTAGTTCAGTCTACGGAGAAGCATAATGAATTTGCTCAATAACCTAAAAATCGGCAACCGCCTGGGCCTGGGTTTCACCCTCGTGATCGCGCTGCTGGTGGCCACCGCCGTGATCGGCGTCACCCGCATCCACGGCATCAACGCCAACACCGACATCATCGTGCACGACCGCTACGCCAAGGTCGCGCTGGCGCAGAGCATCGAGAACGAAGTCAACCGCCAGACCCGGGCGCTGCGCACCGCGCTGATCGCCGGCGACAACGAAGAGGTCGCCGCCAGCGAACTGGCCAAGGTGGCCGCCTCGGTGCCGATCATCACGGCCGCCATCGACAAGCTGCAACCCATCATCCACACCGAGAAGGGCAAGGCCGCGCTGCAGGCGCTGATCGCCGCGCGCGCCACCTTCAAGGACCACGAGCACCATATGATCGAGCTGATCAAGACCAAGCAGGCCGACGCCGCGCGCGACTACCTGATCAAGGACATCCTGCCGCCGCAAACGGCCTACCTGCAGGCGATCGAAGCGTTTTCCGCCACCCAGGTGGGGGGTATGGAGCAGTTCGCCGCCGAGGCGAGCGCGCTGGCCGACAGCGGCGCCCTGCTGATGACCGTGTTCGCCGTGCTGGCCACGCTGCTGGCGGTGGCCACCGGCTGGCTGCTGACGCGCTCCATTGTCCAGCCGCTGGCCCAGGCGCTGCGCGTGGCCCGCACCGTCGCCTCCGGCGACCTGAGCACCCGCTTCGGCCCGTGCGCCAAGGACGAGGCCGGCCAGCTGCTGCAGGCCCTGCACGAGATGAACGACAGCCTCAAGCACATCGTCGGCCAGGTGCGCGCCGGCACCGAGACCATCGCCAGCGCGTCAAGCCAGATCGCCACCGGCAACCAGGACCTGTCCTCGCGCACCGAGCAGCAGGCCGGCGCGCTGGAGGAGACCGCCTCGTCGATGGAAGAGATCACCGCCACCGTGCGCGAAAACGGCAGCAACGCCCGCCAGGCCAACCAGCTGGCGGTGTCGGCGTCGGACGTGGCGATCAAGGGCGGCGCCGTGGTCGGCCAGGTGATCGACACCATGGGCGCCATCCACGCCTCGGCGCGCAAGATCGTCGACATCATCGGCGTGATCGACGGCATCGCCTTCCAGACCAACATCCTGGCCTTGAACGCGGCGGTGGAGGCGGCGCGGGCTGGCGAGCAGGGCCGCGGCTTCGCGGTGGTGGCCACCGAGGTGCGCAACCTGGCCCACCGGTCGGCCTCGGCCGCCAAGGAAATCAAGACGCTGATCGGCGACTCGGTCGAGCAGGTGGAGCGCGGCAGCGAGCTGGTCAACAATGCCGGCGCCACGATGGACGAGATCGTCGTCAGCGTCAAACGCGTGACCGACATCATGGCCAACATCGCCTCCGCCACCCAGGAGCAGGACACCGGCATCGAGCAGGTCAACCAGGCCATCACCGAGATGGACACCGTGACCCAGCAGAACGCCGCGCTGGTGGAGGAAGCGGCCGCTGCAGCCGAATCGCTGCAGAACCAGGCCGGCACGCTGGCGCAGCTGGTCAGCACGTTCAAGCTGGACGGCGATCACGGGGCGGCTGCGCTGCACCTGGTCGCCAGCGCGCAGGCCACGGCCAGGCAAGCCGCCAGCGCGCGGCGCCTGGCGCTGGCTTGATGAATCAGTGAAAAGCAGCGGGCCGGCGGCAGCTCACGCAGCTGGTGTCGGCAATCGCTTGTGGCGAGGAACGTAAAGGCATGGCACCGGAATGCGGTGAGGTGACTGGAGCGGGTGAAGGGAATCGAACCCTCGTCGTAAGCTTGGGAAGCTTCTGCTCTACCATTGAGCTACACCCGCGTTGGCAGCATTCTACGCGGGATTGCACACCATTGACAATGTTATGACAAGGTTACAGGGCGAAGCGCTTGCTGCTTCGCCCTGTATCACATCCGGCAACCCGCCCATGCATCAGTTGAGAACCCAGGTATATCGCACATTCACCCAGCCCTGGGCGATGTCGCTGTCCTTGGCGACCGGCTTGAACTTGCATTTAACGCTGGCGCGCAGCGATGCCTTGTCCAGCGTCGCGTAGCCGCTGGACTCGACCAGCTTCGCGTCCGTCACGGTGCCGTCCGGGGACACCAGCAGCTTCACCTTGACGTCGCCTTGTGGCTCCTCATCGCGCCAGGCGGACGAATAGTCCGGCGCAGCGCACGTCTCCTTGTCGAACCGGCTCAGGATATCGCCGGCCGAGGCCACACCCGATACCAGGCTCAACACCAGAGCCGACGCCACCGCGCTTGCAGAAATTTTAGTGAACATAAATCCTCCGAGTCAAAAATGATGGGGTGAAATCGTTTGCAGCGGTTCGAATATACTGCGCCGCAGCATATTTTTATAATTTATTGTTGAACTATCTTTCATTTGAAAATCATATAACTCGTGGCCGGCCGCCTTGCCGGAATCCACATATCAATATGATTTTATATACGTGTCCTCAATGAACCGTCGCTGCTACGCTCTTGGCTTATCGACAATTGGGGGAACAATGACGACCAATCTCACCACACGGGGACGCCCATGAGCGGCGAACTCACCCAAGCGCGCACGCCCTGGGCGCCCGCCTTCCAATGGCGCGCCCTGCTGCGCCCGCACACCGCCGGCCGCGCGTCGGCCAAGGCCTTGACCGGCTTCATCTGCGCCTGGCTGGCGCTGGCGGCGATCCATCTGCTGATGCCGGTGCCGGCCGGCCTGACGGTCGCCGGCAAGGCCACGCTGGCGATCATGGCGTGGGCCGCCATCATCTGGATCTTCGAGGCGCTGCCGGTGGCCGTCTCGGGCCTGCTGATCCCGGCGCTGCTGGTGCTGACCCAGGCCGTCACGCCGATGGCCAAGGCGGCCAACGGCTTCACCAATCCGGTCGTGTTCCTGTGCCTGGTCGCCTTCCTCTTCTCCGCCATCATGCAGTGCGCCGGACTGGACCGCCGGATCGCGCTCGGCCTGCTCGACAAGATCAAGGTCAAGACCGTCAACGGCGTGATCTGGACCATGTTCGGCGTCAACCTGGTGCTGTCGTTCGTGGTGCCGGCGGCCAATGCGCGCGCGGCCACGCTGCTGCCGGTGATTAACGGCTTGACCAGGCTGTTCGGCGATACCGAACAGGAGCGCAACGCCGCCAAGGCCATCGTCATCCAGTCGCTGGTGTATGGCTCCATGATCAGCGGCATGTGCATCCTGACCGCGCACCTGCCCAACCTGGTCCTGACCGGCTTGTTCAGCAGCGAGCTGCACATCCGCATTTCCTACCTCGACTGGTTCAAGCTGCAATGGCCTTACCTGGGCATGTTCGTGCTGACCCAGTGGTGGGTGCAATACTATTTCCGCACCCGCCGCACCGCCATTCCTGGCGGGCTGGAAACCATCCGCGAAGAACAACGCAAGCTGCCGCCTGCGGGCAAGCAGGACTGGTCCATCCTGCTGGTGTTCGGCCTGGTGGCGCTGCTGTGGGCCACCGAGCAGTGGCACAAGATCCCGACCGAGAACATCGCCCTGCTGGGACTGGCGCTGGTGTTCACGCCCGGCCTCATCCAGATCAAATGGAAGGACATCCAGGACCGCACCATCTGGGGCACCGTGTTCCTGCTGGCCGGCGCGCTGTCGATCTCGTCGGCGATCAGCAGCACCGGGCTGGCGCAATGGCTGGCCGGCCAGATCCACGCCATCGCGCAGGGACATCCGTGGTGGGGCATCCTGCTGATCGTCATGGTCGGCACGCACGTGATCCGGCTCGGCATGTTGTCCAATGTGGCGGCGGTCACCATGCTGGCGCCCATTTTGCTGGCGCTGGCGCCCAAGCTGGGCCTGCATCCGATCGCCTTCACCATGCTGGTGGCCGACACCGACAGCTTCGCCTACCTGCTGCCGACGCAGATCACCGCCGCCGTGATCGCCTACAGCAGCGGCACCTTCAGCACCAGCGACTACGCCAAGGTCGGCATCGTCTCGGTGCTGATCGCGATTGCCTACGGCATCCTGGTGATGGCGCCGTGGTACGCCTTCCTCGGCATTCCGCTGTGGGACGCCACCGCGCCCTGGCCGTTTTAAATTCCATCACGGAGCACTAGACATGAGCAAGCAAGAGAACACGGCAGCAGAGCACTACAGCGCGCTGCGCGAGAAGCTGGGCCCGCACCACGCGCCCGAAGGTCTGTATGTGCGGAACAAGAACCTGCCCTTCGTCGGCCGCGTGCAGTGCAACGTCGCGCGCCTGGAGAGCGGCAGCTGGAACGAGATCGTGCTCGACTACGAAGTGGGCGCGGCCGGCCTGGCCGACGGCGGCTGGTTCAAGGCCACGTTCAAATTCTATTCCGACTGGGCGCTGTTCCAGAGCAGCGATCCGGCCGCCGCGAACTACATCAGCGCCGAGTATCACGCCGGTCCGCTGCAGCCCGGCCAGAGCCCGGCCACGGTGCAATCGCTGAGCATCCGCTTCGACCAGAAAGGCCACGAGCGGCCGTTCCAGAAGGCGCTGATCGTCGACGTGGTCGACGGTTACCTGAACGCGGGCGACCACATCGTGATCCGCCTGGGCGACCGGCGCGGCGGCGGCCCAGGCACGCGGGTGCAGACCTTCGTCGAGGATAATTTCCGCTTCCGCTGCTACGTCGATCCGCTGGGCACCTCGCGCTTTGTCGCGGTGCCGGGCGACGTGGTGATCGACATCGCCGCCGGCGCGCCGGCGCGGCTGCTGGTGAACGGCCCGCGCTTCGCGCATCCGGGCCAGGCGCTGCCGTTCCGCATCTCCGTGCTGGACCGCTGGGGCAACGCCTGCAAGGACAGCGGCGGCACGCTGCGCCTGCGCGCCTACGCCGGCGCGCGCCAGGTGTACGAGCGCGAGCATGCGCTGCCTGAAGCCGGCTGGTCCAGCATCGGCATCGACGACCTGCCGAGCGACTTCCCGCAACTGCGGCTGGTGGCCGAGCTGCGCGGCGTGCCGCAGGCCGAAGCGCTGGTCACGCTCGACCCCGCCCTGCCGGCGCCGCGCGCCTTCTACGCCGACCTGCACGTGCACGCCAGCGACACGGTCGGCACCAACAGCCCGGCCTACAACGCCGCCTACGCGCGCGACATCGGCGGCATCGACGTGCTGGGCTACACCGCCAACGACTTCCAGATCACCGACGAGAACTGGCAGCTGGGCGTGCGCACGGTGGAGGAGTTCAACCAGCCCGGCAGCTTCGTCTGCTATCCGGTCCAGGAATGGTGCGGCAGTTCGACCGCGGGCGGCGACCACAACGTGGTGTTCCTGGACGATGCGCCGCCCGACTTCCCCTACAACCAGCAGGGCGAACACAACCGGACCTTGGTCTGGAACGAGGACATGAAAGGCAGCGCGGTGCAGCTGGGCCGCTGGCCGGTCGAGGAACTGTGGGCCGCCTACGTGGAGGACGCCGAGCACCGCCTGATCATGCCCCACGTCGGCGGACGGCGCTACATCCCGGACTGGCACCATCCCGAACTGGAGCGGCTGGTGGAGATCGCGTCGAGCTGGGGCCACTTCGGCTGGCTGTACCAGGACGTGATCGCGCGCGGCTACCAGCTCGGCGTGGCGGCCAGCGGCGACGAGCATCGCGGCCGTCCCGGCGGCGGCCCGCCCGGCACCCAGGTGTTCGGCGTGCACGGCGGCCTGACCGGCGTGATCGCCGACCATCTGGACCGCCGCACCATCGGCCGCGCCCTGCGCGCGCGCCACACCTGGGCCACCACCGGCGAGCACACGGCGCTGCTGGTGCGCTGCGGCGACTACCTGCAGGGCGACGTGGTGCCGCAGCACGGACCGGCCAAGCTTGATTACCGCTTTCTCGGCCAGGCCGGATGGGAAGAGATCGCCGCGTACGACCACAACGGCCTGGTCTGGCAGCGCAACCTGCATGAGGAAGCCGGCTATTCGGACCGCCTGATCCGCCTGCGCTGGGGCGGCGCGCGCATCCCGGACCGCTACCGCTGGGCGGTCTGGCAGGGCCGCATCACCATCCTCAACGGCACCATCAACCGCTTCCAGTCGCAGGGTTTTGAACATGGCGAGGAAGTGTGCCGCCGCGACGGGCCGACCGACATCGTCTTCCGCAGCGACACCTACGGCGACGCCGACAGCGTGGAGATCGACATCAGCAACCTGCGCCACTGCACCATCAAGGTGGAAGGCAGCATCGGCAGCTACGTCAAGGTGGGCGATCCGCTCAAGCCGAATCCGTTCGTGCACAAGCCGCGGTTCAGCTGGGAGATCAGCGGCGCGGAGCTGCTGGCGGCGGGCGGCCTCAAGCTCGACCTGGGCGGCACGGAATTGTTCCTGGCGCTGGAGCGGCTGACGGAACAAGCGCTGCCGACCGACCTGTCCGGATCGATCGAGATCGCGCCGGACAATGCCGCCTTCGGCCACCGCCCGGTGTATTTCCACGGACGGCAGCGCGACGACAGCAAGGTCTGGTCCTCGGCGGTCTTCTTGAAGTTCGACTAGTTCAGCAGGTTGAAGTCGGCGCGGTAGTAATTGCCTTCCGGCCCGCTGCCGGCCAGTTGCAGATACATGGTCTGCTTGCCGATGCCGGTGTGCTCGACTTCATACGCGCCGCTGGCCAGCGACTGGCTGGCCGGCACCGCGAAGGTCAGCGAAAACTGGTCGCCGCGCGCCGCCTCGAAACGGCGCTTGACGTTCAACAGCGTCATCGCCACGCCCCGGTTGCCCGGATACACATTGAAGCGCTCCTGCAACAGCGGCAGGTAGGCCGCGCTGCCGGCCAGCGCAGGCGCGGGCACGGGCGCGGCGCCAACGCTGGCGACGCCCGCCGATTTAGCCTTGCCCAGTTCGGCCGCGCCGCACAGGCCGCTGCCGCCCAGCAGGCCGCCGGTGGCTAATACAAAGGTTCGCCGTTCCATGATGATTCCTTCTCGATGATTAGCTGCGCGGCGGGAAGATGCCCTGCAACGCGATAATGAAATTCAGTTCCAGGTAGGGCTGCACATTGTTGTGCGCCTGTCCGCCGCCGGTCGACGCAGACAGCACGGCGCCGCCCATCGGATGCAGCGGCGCCGGGCCGATATACGGCGGCGTCGGCGAAACCGCCACCGCCAGCGTGTTGCCGTTCGGGCTGGTGGTGGTGGCTTGCGAGCCGGACGCCAGCATCTGGTGGCCGTGCGCCGGCGTCTGCGCGCCGTTCACGGTGACGGTGGCGGCGCCGCCCGTCTCACCCTGGTAGCGTTCGGTCAAGCCGGCGCCCTGGCCGGCGCGCATGGGCGCGCGCTGGCGCAGGTTGGGCAGCGCGAAGGTGCTCTTGCCGTCGCCGCCGTACTGCGTGCCCAGCAGCGAGAACAACGCGGTGTTCTGCGCGATCGGCAAAATCTGGCCATCGCAGGTGGCCCAGCCGGTGGGTGCGAAATTGCCGGCGAAGAGGCGAATTTCCGCAACAAAGGGATCTGCCATGGTGTCTCCTCAGGATTGGGATGGATAAATGCCGAACAGCGAGATGATGAACTGCACCGCCAGGAAGGGGGCCATATTGTCGTGCGGCTGGCTGTCGCCGCCGACGCCGATGGTGCCGGCGCCCATCAACAGATTCGGGCCCGCCGTGCCGTACAGCTTGGGCTTGGCCGGCGGCGCGGCCGGCACCCAGCTGCTGCCGTCGGTGATGTTGATCGCGCTGGCGGCAGGCGGCGGCGCGGCGGTGCTGGCGCTGACCCGGTGGTTGTGCGGCGGGATCTGCGCGGTGGTCAGGGTCACCTGCTCCACCCCGCCCTTTTCGCCGATCTGGTACGAGGTCCCCGCCAGCGTGCCGACGTGGACCGGCACCCGTCCGGTCATGTCGGGCAAGGCGAAGGTCTCCTGGCCGTCGCCGCCGTAGGTGGTGCCGATCAGGTTGAACAAGGTGTCGTATTCCGAGATCGGCAACAGCGATCCGTCGCAGAACGCCCATCCGACCGGGGCGAAGTTCCCCGCGAACATACGAATTTCACCAATATATGGCATGGACATGGATGTCTCCTGAAACGGTACGCTTAATTGTACGAAGGGAAAATGCCGACCAGCGCGATGCCGAACATGCTGGTGGCGTAGGGCTGGCGGTTTTCATGCGGCTGGCCGCCGCCGACGTTGCCGACGCTGCTCGCCGCCAGCGCGGCGCTGCCGTCGTAGCCGTGGAAGACGTTGGCGCCGCCGGCCGGGATCGAGCACAGGTAGTTGCCGCTGGGGCTGGTGGAACGCAGCACATTGGGATCGGTCTGGTTGACCGCCTGCATCGCGTGCGTATGCTGCGGCAGTTCCTGCGCCGTCAGCGTATGCATGGCCTCGCCGCCGCGCGCGCCCGGCTGGTGGTTATGCATGGGCATGCGCCCGCGCATGTCGGGCAGCGCGAAGTTGGTCTGGCCGTTGCCGCCATACGTGGTGCCCAGGATGGCAAACAGCGCCTGGTTCTGGTTGATCGGCAAAAGCTGCCCGTCACAACGCGCCCAGCCCTTGGGAATGTAGTTGAAACTGAACATGCGGATTTCGCCCAAAAATGGTTCAGACATGGTCGCTCCTGATGGCAAGAGATGGCCGCACCGGTGCGGCCGGGCGGCGGATGGAAAACGCGCCGTCGCACGACGGCGTCCAGGCAAGGGGAAGTGTCAGCCGCGTCGGCGGCGCTGGGCACGGCTGGCCAGCAGCAGCCCGCCCAGGCCCAGCGACAGCATCAGCGCGGACGACGGTTCGGGCACGGCGGTCATCACCAGCGAGACGTTGTCGAGTTCGGTATAGTCGTACAGGTTGCGGTTGGAGAACTGCAACCAGGTCGACGCCTTGTCGGTGCTCAGGTTGTTGATGACGTAGTGGGTCCAGTCGCCGCTGGTGTTGGTCTGGTGCCAGACCACGGCGCCGTTGAACAGCACTTGGGAATCGTTGACCGCCGGCGTCACGCCGTTCGACGTGTCGAAGCGCAGCAGGTCGAATTCCAGCGTGTATTTGTAGCCGGCGTGGGTGGCGATTTGCTGGCCCAGCAGGCCGGCGCTGTCGGAGTTGCCGTCCCAGAATACCCGGTTGAACAGGTTGGACAGGGGGCTGCCGGAATAGTCGTATCCGACCCATTGCAGCGAGGTATCGCCGCCCTGGGTCCAGGCCGCCAGCGACGCTTGAGCGAAATCGCCATCGGCCACCAGGTTGGCGGCAAAGGCGGACGGGGCGCCGAACGCGGCGGCGCACAGCAAGACGGGCAATAACTTACGCATGGCTAACCTTCAAAAAGAATTGAGGATATGGCGAGCAACAGTCCGCGTATTTTACTGCAATAATTTCAACAAATTGCCATTATGATAGCGACAGGCAAAAAATATTGCCGAAACGTTGTTTTTTGTCGAAACAATAATTGCATGAGCATATTGACAATCACTTTTCAGCGTTCATCCAGCCCAGGCTGCCGCTGGTGACGTTGTGGAGGTACAGGCGCCCGGCCGCCTCGGTGACGCCGGTGGTGACCGGCGCGGCGCCGCTCGGATCCTGCAGGTCGGCGACGATGCGGCCGTCGCCGGTGAACGCCACCACATGGCCGTAGGGCTTGGGCTCGGGCCACAGCGCGCGCGGCACGCGCAGCATCAGCTTGCGCAGCCAGGGCTTGTCGGCCATCTTGTCGAGGTCGTTGCGCTGGCCGGACAGGCCCAGCCAGATGCGGCCATCGGCGCCGCGCACCAGATTGTCCGGATAGCCGGGCAGGTTATCGAGCAGCACCTGCGCCTGCGGCGTGGCCACGCGCACGTCCAGCCCCGCCGCGTCGACGGCGATTTTCCAGACCCGGTACTTGCCGGTTTCGCTCACATACAGCCAGCACTGGTCCTCGCTCAGCAGCACGCCGTTGGCAAAGCTCAGGCCGCCGGCCAGCACGCGCGTGGCCTGGCTGGCCGGATCGTATTCCAGCACGCGCCCGGTCGACGATTGCTCCAGCACGTCCAGCATGGCCGCGCCCATGGTGTCGCGCCGCACCGGCGCGAAGCGCTGCGAGGCGTCGCTGAAGTAGATCTTGCCGTTGGCCGCGACCGCCACGCCGTCGGCGAAGCGGATCGGGTCGCCGCCGACCTTGTCGGCCAGCACGCGCACGCCGCGGTCCGGCGCCACCGACAGCAAGCCCTTGACGGCGTCCGCCACGATCAGGTTGCCGGCGGCGTCGAAGTCCAGGCCGAGCGGGCGGCCGCCGGTGTCGGCATAGGTTTCCAGCGCCGAGCCGTCGGCCTGCATGCGCAGGATCTTGCCGCTGGCGACGCCGGTGTACAGCTTGCCGTCCGGGCCGGCCAGCACATGCTCGGGCCCGACCTCCCCGCCCAGCGCAATCTGGCGCAGGCCAGACAGGCGCTGGTTGACCGCGTGGATGCCGGTGTAGCCGGGCGGCGCGGGCGCGGTCCAGCTGACCGGCACGATGGGCACCGGCCACAGGCTGAGATAGGCGGCGGCAAGCAATGCTGCAAACATGGAGACCCTGGCGATTTTTTTCATGATGCCTCTAGTCTACGCAGACCGGGGGCCGGATGGCAAATCGCCAGGCGGGGGATCACTGCTTCAGGTAGTTTTCCGAACGCGGACCGTACAGCAAGCCGTTCGAGCCGCCGGCCGACAGCAGGCGCGCGCTGGCCACGCCGGCCACCGGATGCGAGGCGTCGGTGGTGCTGTTGATGATCTGCTTGACCGCGGCCGCCACCAGTGCGCCGATCAGGCCGCCGCCACTGTTGTTGCCGCCTTCGTTGTTGGAGGCGGACGCGGTGCCGGTCCACAGCACGTTGCCGGTCTTCAGGTCGACCAGCTTGGCCTGTGCGCTCACCGTCACCACACTGTTGACCACGGTGTAGCTGGCGCCGTAGTTGGTGATGGTCACGTACATCGCGGCGTCGGCGCCGAATATCTCGCTGAGCTTTTTCGCGTCGACCGCGTGGATGTCGGCCGGGCTGGTCAGGCCGTTCTGCTTGAAGGTCTCGCTCACCAGCGCCACCGGCAGCACGTAGTAGCCGGCCTCGGCCAGCGGATACGTCACTTGCGCGTAGAAGCTGTTGCCGGCGTTGACCTCCGGCGAATTGTTCAGCGGCGGCAGCACCACGATCGAGCGCGGCTTGGCGGCCTTGAAGGCGGTGTAGTCATACGGCGCCTTGGGCGTGGCGCAGCCGACGATCAGCGCGGCCGGCAGCAGGCACACGGCCAGTTTCAGGAAACGGTTCAGCATATCAGTTCGCACCCTTATTCATTTTCGCCAGCAGGAAGTCCATATACGTCGCCGATTCCGGGAACAGTTTTTTCTCGTCCTCGAACTGCGCCACGACCTGGTCCGGCTTGCCGGAGATCGAGTACAGCATGCCCAGGTGGGCATGGAAGCCGGGCGGCGCCGACTTGCCCTTGGCGCTCATGGTCTGCAGGTCCTTCTCCAGCGCGGCAATCTGCTGGTCCGGGCTCTCGCCCTTCAGGTGCTGGTACACCTGCGGCTGATAGCCTTCCCAGCCGTACATGGTTTTCGGCGCCGAGGCGCAACCGGTCAGCGCCACGCCGGCGGCCAGCGCCAGCATCAGGCCGGCGCTTTTGATCATCTTGTTCATGGCAGTCCCTGTTATTTGCGGTTCATCACGCCAGCGTCGACGCCGGCCACCAGGTGGTCCACCGCCTCGCGCACGGCCAGGTCCAGCACCTTGCCGTTGAGCGTGGCGTCGTAGCTGGCGGTGCCGCCAAAGCCCAGCACCTCGCGGTTGGACAGGCTGTACTCGCCCGCGCCCTGGCTGGAATACACCACTTCCGAGGTGGCGATGTTGACCACGTTGAGCGTGACCTTGGCGTACGCCACCTGGGTCTTGCCGCGGCCCATGATGCCGAACAGCTGGTGGTCGCCCACTTCCTTGCGGCCGAACTCGGTCACGTCGCCGGTGATGATGAAATCGGCGCCCTTGATGTTCTGGCTTTGTTTCTTGAACTCGGCTTCCTGCTTGGTTTCCGACAGGTTGTCGCGGTCCAGCACGTTGAAGCGGTTGGTCTGCTGCAGGTGCGAGATCAGGATGGTCTTGGACTGGCTGCCGAGGCGGTCGACGCCGTCCGAGAAGATGCCGCGCATGAAGCTGGAGCGGTTGTCGAACTTGCCGACCGCGACCAGGGTGCGGGCGCCGGTGTATGGACGCGCGGCGCTGGCCACGGTCGGCACGGCCAGTGCCTGCGAGCTTTCGGTGGCGCAGCCGGACAAGGTGGCGGCAATGATGGCGGCGGCCAGGACGGCGCCGGAAGTGCGAATATTCATAAGGACCCTGAAGTTATATTTTTTATTTTGCAAAATTAGTTATTTGCAAGAAATTTCCTAGTGGCAAGTATAGGAGATTATTGCGCCGATAATCTATCCAATAGTCACAGCGTTGCGCGCCAGTGCCGGATGGGCCGCGATGGCCTGCAGCACGATGTCGTGCAGCCGCAGCGCCGGCGCGCTCAGCTCGTCCATGCCGCGATGCAGGCGCAGGCCGATCACCGGCAGCGGCGGCAGGCCGGGTTGCTCCAGCGCGCGCAGCCCGGACGGCAGGCCCAGCGGCGTGCGCACCGTCACGCCCAGCCCGGCCGCGACCGCCGCCCACACGCCGCCCAGGCTGGGGCTGCTGAAAGCGATGCGCCACGGAATGCCGGCCCGGTCCAGCGCCTGCAGCGCGGCCGAGCGCATCGTGCACGGCGCCGCCATCATCACCAGCGGCAGCGGTTCGCCGTGACCGCTCCAGGCCGGCCAGGCGCCGCCATCGGCCGCGCCTATCCAGCGCATCGGCATGCGCGCCAGCTCCGTGGCCCGGGCCTCGGCCGG
>NZ_WWCX01000012.1:0-117664 GCF_009857655.1 Duganella vulcania | reverse complement strand
GACTACATCGAGATGTTCTACAATCCGAAGCGCCGTCACGGATTTAATGACAGGCTTTCGCCAGCAGAGTATGAGCGAAGGCATTTTGAACGGCTCGCGGGTGTCTAGCAGACTCGTGGCGATTCAGAGAGCCAGAATGAAGAGCAAAGTCATCAATCAGGTCAGCACTGCGGTACAGGAAACCGGTAACCTGCTGAAACAGGATGGTCCCCTACCGAAAGGAACGGGACTGGCCAGCGGCGTACTGGCATTAACCCTGGCGGTCTTGTCTTTGTTGGGCGTGGCGGCTTTCCATTACCCGCAATACCTGACCACGCCTGAGCTGAGGCACGCCTATTCCCCCGACCTGATCCGGCATATCATGTTTGCTGCACTGGTGCTGTCGGGCTCGATCAGCCTGCTCAACGTGCTGTTCAAGCGCAAGCGCAGCCTGAACGCCGTCGCCGCTGCACTGGTGCTGATCAGCGTAGCCGCCGGCGGTTCGCACGTGCCGGTTACCGATTTCCCCGACCATACACCGTACATCGGCCTCGATTGGTTCATCCTCGACCTGCTGGGCTCCACCATTATTTTCGCCGCGCTGGAGAAAATCTTCCCGCTGTACAAAGGCCAGCTCCTGTTCCGCAAAGAATGGCAGACCGACATTGTGCACTTCGCGGTTAACCACTTCATTGTGGGCTTGGCGCTCCTGACGGTGAACTTTGCTGTCCACCGCCTGTTTGGCTGGATGCTGAACGACAGGGTGCATGATTTGGTCCATGCCATTCCCTTCCTGCCTCAGCTACTGCTGTGCATTCTGGTGGCCGATCTGGCGCAATACTGGCTTCACCGCAGCTATCATGAAGTGCCCTTCCTGTGGCGATTCCATGCAGTGCATCACTCGGCCAAGACCATGGACTGGCTGGCCGGTTCGCGCCAGCACATGCTGGAACTGATCTGTACCCGTGTCGGCGTGCTGGGTGCGCTGTACGTGCTTGGCTTTGAAAAGAGTGTGATGGATGCCTACATCATCATCGTCGGCTTCCAGGCGGTGTTCAATCATGCCAATGTCCATCTGCCGTGGGGACCGTTGAAGTATCTGGTCGTCACGCCGGACTTCCATCACTGGCACCATGCCTCCGACGATGTGGCGATCGACCGCAACTACGCGGCGCATTATGCCTTCCTGGATCACGTGTTCGGCACGGCCATCAAGGGTCAACAGGGTTTTCCGGAAAAATATGGTGTGCAGGGCGACTATATGCCGGATGGCTTCCTAAACCAGCTGCGGTTCCCGTTCCGCTCGCAAAAGTAAGCGCTGCACAAGCGGGAAAGCAAAAAGCCCAACCGAAAGGCTGGGCTTTTTTTACATTCTGGCTCCCCGACCTGGACTCGAACCAGGGACCTGCGGATTAACAGTCCGTCGCTCTACCGACTGAGCTATCAGGGAAATGAGGCCCGAATTATAGCCGCTCAAATTGGATTTGGCGACCCCATGGCAAATATTTTTTACGCCACCGCCCGGATGACCGCGCCGGCGCCCTAGTGCGACGGCGGCTCCAGCGGCGCGACGCGCGGCACACGGAGCGTGAAACGCGCGCCGCAACCCGGCGTGCTCTCCACCTGCACGTCGCCGCGCAAGGCGGAGGTGACCTGGTTGTAGACCACATGCAGCCCCAGCCCGCTGCCGCCCTGGCCCAGGCGGGTGGTGAAGAACGGGTCAAACACGCGGGCGATATTGGCCTCCGGAATGCCCACCCCGTCATCCGCCACGCACACTTCGATCCTGTCGTCCGCCAGCTTGCGCGCCGTGATGGTGACATGGCCCTGCCCGCCCTCCGGAAACGCATGCACCAGCGCGTTGTTGACCAGATTCACCAAGACCTGCTCCAGCGGACCGGGGTAGCTGTCCATGACGACGCCCTCCTCCACGTCGCATACAACCTGATGCCCGCTTTTGCGGATGGCCGGCCCCAGCGTGGCGAGGATGTCCTTGAACGTCTTCTTCACGTCGAATTCACGCCGGCGCATGCTGGATTGGTCCACCGCCACCTGTTTGAAGCTGGCCACAAGTTCGGCCGCCCTGCCCAGGCTGTGCAACAAGATATCGGCGCCCTGGTCGACGCCGCTGATGAATTCCTGCATGTGCTTGCGCGTCACGCCCGTCTCCAGCTCCTTGGCGATGGTCACCGCATTGCTTTTGAGCGTGCTGGCCAGCATCAGTCCGTTGCCTATCGGCGTGTTGAGCTCGTGCGAGATGCCGGCCACCAGGCTGCCCAGCGCCGACATCTTTTCCGCCCTCAGCAACTCGCCCTGCATGGCGACGATCTTATCGAGCGCGGCCTTCAAGTCGGCGTTGCTGCGCAACAGGGCTTGGTTGGCGTCGAGCAGGCTGGCATTGCTGACCATTAATTTCTGCTGTTGCTCGATCACCTGGAAGTCGGCCTCGATCGCCCTCTTGATCTCCCACAATAAATCGACGTAGCGCTGCTGATAGTTGCGCTTTTTGCTGTCGAGCACACAGATGGTGCCGAACACCTCGTCGTTCGGCCATACCAACGGCACGCCCAGGTAGGAAATCATGTTCAGCGCGACGTCGGGATTGTCCTTCCAGTGCTCGTCCTCCAGCGCGTCGGGCACATGCAGCAGCGAGCGCGTGGCCATCACCGTCTCACAGTACAGGCCGGTGTTCAGATTGGCTTTCTCGTGCGCTTCGTAAGGATTGCCCGGTGTGTGGCTCGACACCAGCACCTCGATCTGCTGCGGCCTGACACGCATGATCAAGCCGGCCGGCACGTCGAAGACCTCCGCCATGACGTTCGTGGTTTGTTGCCACTTCACGAGGAAATCATCTGACACGACACGTTGTTCAACCATTGCGGCGGGCTCCTTGATCAGTCAACACGGCCCGTACGGCTGACCGGTAGGCAAGCACGCAGGCATGTAAATGGTAGGCCCATTTGAGGCATCTTTGTGAAAATACTGCTGCAGCAAAGCAAAAATACCAACTTGCGGTGCACGCCGATGGGAAGCGGGGACACTCGGATTGACATTGCCGTGTATTGAAGCAGAGAATACTTTCCATGGCTGTCTCAGCCATCGAAGGCAATAATGCCTGACTATCAAATTTTCAATAAAGACAGGGGAACAGCATGAAACGCTTTTTCAGGATTGTCGCCATCATCGCCGCCTTTGCGCTGTCCAACGCGGTTTCCGCGGCCGACGCCGAGCGAGGAACGCCCGAGCAGGCGGTCGCCTTGGTCAAGCGGGTCATCGCGGATATCAAGAAATACGGTAAGGATAAGGTTGTCCAGGACGTCCAGAATCAGCTTCCGATATACCGGGAGCGCGACCTCTACGTAACGATCGGCACGATGGAGGGCTACACCCTGGCGAACGGAAACACCCCCAAACTTGCCGGCAAGAACGTTCTCGACATCAAGGACGTGAACGGGAAATTCATCATGCGCGAGCGCATCGAAATCGCCAAGACCAAGAATTCGGGATGGCAGGAATACTCATGGCCCGATCCGGTGACCAAGGAAGTGCAAAAGAAATCGATGTACGTCGAGCGCGCCGGGGATCTGGTTGTCGCCTGCGGGGTGTACAAGCTCTGACCCCCGGGACGGAGTTTTCCACGCCCTGCCGGCAACGCCGCGATGGCTGCCGCGACACCCGCGGCCGCTCAACCATCATCAGATGTCCGCAACCAGGCATGACTTTCATGCCTGCGCAGCACTTGACAGCCTCACATGGCGCGCAAGGCGTAGAGTCCTTCTTAATTGGTCGGGTCGATCGACTTGAGCACCTTGCCCTGCTCGTCCAGCATCCGGATCTCGGCCTTGCCGTCGGCAGCCACCATCAGCACCATGCGCGCGCGGCCTTTGGCATCCTTCAGTTGCAACACCGAACCTTTATCGCGGGTATTGCCAAGCCAAATGCGATTCTGGCTCAGGCGACCTTCTTCCGACAATTTTTTCCAGTAGGCCTGCTGTTCGGCGGCAGGCAGCTTGCCGGCTTCCGCACCGAAGCGGGTTACATCCTCGTTCGAAGTGATCTTGAAGCTGGGCACATCGTTGATTTTAATCGCGGTCATCTGGTGCGTGCCGCTGTCATCGCTCAGGAGCTGCAGGGCCTGGTCCTGGCGGAAACGGTCGAAGGTCAGCGACAGGCCGGCCAATATCTTGCCGTCGGCTGTCATGCTGCCCCGCTGGATCAGGCCACCGTTTTCCGTGCCTTCCTCGTTGATGAATAACATGCCAGCGACGTCGCGGCGGTCAGGCCGGGCACCCTCCTTGCCTTGCTGGAAATCGCCCGGGAATTGGGCCTTGTTCGAGATGATGATGCGCTTCGTTCCGTCCGGCTCGACGATATTAATCCGTCCCACAGTGATTTCATCAAAAGTTTCCTTCTTCTGGGTCTTGGCGGCAGTCAACGCGAACACGGCGGCCAGGGCAGCGGCCATGGTGGTGGCGCCGGACAGGAAGGTACGGATCTGGGACATGTCATTCTCCTTTTTTGTTTTCGAGGGGGGGGGTTATTTGCGTTTGTTTTTCAGCCGGCGCAGGCGCCATTCGGTAATCACGCCGACAAAGCCGCACATGAAAATGATGGCGCCGAGGAACTGCAGGATGCGGTTGCCAGTCGACTGGGCACGCTCGGATTGAATCAAGGCGTAGCGGCGCACGCCCTGCCCCTCTCTCTCCGTAAAGAAGCTGCCGCGGTTCTCAGGCGTTTCCACTGTCAGCGGACTGACGCGCCTGGCCTTGAATTCAGCCCGCGCCAAAGCATACTGCTCGCCCGTCATGACCTTGGCCTGCCACCGCAGAAACAGGATGCCGTCCTGCGTTTCAAAGATGCTCTGCGGCTCGCCAGCCAGGATCACGCCAGGGGACGAATACTTGTAAATCCTGTTTGAGAAGAAAATGCCGTCGTTGGCCGCCAGCATCAATGCAAAGCCGACGATCCAGGCCAGCGCCGAGCCGTACAGCCAGCGCTTGAAGTTGTGCTCCTGCACTGCCTCGGTCCGGGTATTGAACTGGCCGACAGCCGGAATGTGGCTCAGCGTCGTGTCCAGGACTTCCTTATCAATATCCCGCAGCATGGTTGCCGCGTCGATTCCCAGGCCGGCCACGATCGTATTGAACATATCGGCCGACGGCAATGACTTGTCGTTCTCGAGTTTGGACAGATACGATTGCTCGATCCCCAAGGCCGCCGCAAACTGTGGCTGAGTTTGGGCACGCTCGGTCCTGATCTGCTTGAGCTTTTCGCCGAAATTCATAACAACCTTTCCAAGAAGTAAATCGAATGACCGTATTCTTAGTCATTCATGCAAGACTTGGAAGATGAATATTGATGAATTCCCATGAATTTGGGGAATTGCGGCGCTGAAAAGCAAAAAAGCCCAACCTTTGCAGGCTGGGCTTTTTTTCTTACTGAATTCTGGCTCCCCGACCTGGACTCGAACCAGGGACCTGCGGATTAACAGTCCGTCGCTCTACCGACTGAGCTATCAGGGATTAGAGGCAACATTTTATACTGTTTAGATCATTCCATCAAGGTTTCTGACAGAACAAGTATTTCATGTTGCCTTACGAGTTAAGCTTAGTCGCTCAACCCGAAGAAGCAAGATTTTAAAGGACTTTCGCGATGGCGTCAATAACGATGTCGATATTGCGGGAGTTGAGCGCCGCGACGCAGATCCGGCCGGTATCGACGGCATAGATCGACTGCGCGCGCAGCTGGTCCACCTGGGCCTTGGTCAGGCCGGAGTACGAGAACATGCCGACCTGGTCGCGCACGAAAGCGAAATCATGGGTAGGAGCCTTGGCCTTGAGCTTGGCCACGAAGGCTTCGCGCATTTCCTTGATGCGCACGCGCATGCCGGCCAGTTCGTCTTCCCACATCTGGCGCAGTTCCGGCGTGGTCAGCACGGTGGCCACCACTTTGCCGCCGTGGACCGGAGGATTCGAGTAGTTGGTGCGCACCACGCGCTTGAGCTGCGACATCAGGCGGCTCGCCTCTTCGCCGCTGGCCGCGACCACGCTCAGGGCGCCCACGCGCTCGCCGTACAGCGAGAACGACTTGGAGAACGAATTCGACACCAGCAGCGGACCGCCGGCTGCGGCAAAGCGGCGCACCACGGCGCCGTCTTCGGCGATGCCGGCGCCGAAGCCCTGGTAAGCCATGTCCAGGAACGGCACCAGGCCGCCGTTGGTGACCACGGCGATGATCTCATCCCACTGGGCCGAGGTCAGGTCGGCGCCGGTCGGGTTGTGGCAGCAGGCGTGCAGCAGCACGATGGAGCCGCGCGGCATGGCCTTCAGGTCGGCCAGCATGCCGGCGAAGTTCACGCCGTGGGTAGCCGCATCGTAGTAGGTGTAGTTGTTGACGGTGAAGCCGGCGCTTTCGAACAGCGCGCGGTGGTTCTCCCAGCTAGGATCGCTGATGTAGACCTGCGAATCCGGCGCGAAGCGCTTCAGGAAGTCGGCGCCGATCTTCAGTGCGCCGGTGCCGCCGATGGCCTGCACGGTCACGGCGCGCTTCTCTTGAATAACGGCGCTGTCGGCGCCAAATACCAGTTCCTGCACCGCCTTGTCGTAGGCGGCCAGGCCCTCGATCGGCAGGTAAGTGCGCGGGGCCGGCGCGGCGATCAGGATTTCCTCCGCTTTCTGCACGCACGACAGCAGCGGCACTTTGCCATTGTCGTCATAATAGACGCCCACGCCCAGATTGATTTTGGCCGGATTCTGGTCGGCGTTAAAGGCTTCGGTAATGCCCAGGATAGGGTCGCGTGGTGCCATGTCGATGGCGCTGAACAAGCTAGGATTCGTCATGATAAGATTGGATTCGATTGGAAGCGGTACGCAGCGGTTGAAGGTAGACAGCGCCCCATAAATAACTGCTTCAGGCCGCTGGCAGGCCATTATTTTAACAAAGGTCGGACAAGATGGCTGATTTACCCGTAGTTGACACCCCAAACGCAACGGTTGTGACCTTCCCGGACTCGCCGTTCAAGCTGCACCAACCCTTCCCGCCGGCCGGCGACCAGCCCACCGCGATCGACCAGCTGTGCGAGGGCATCGACGACGGCCTGTTTTTCCAGACCCTGCTCGGCGTGACCGGTTCCGGCAAGACCTACACGATGGCCAACGTGATCGCCCGCAAGGGCCGCCCCGCCATCGTCTTCGCGCCGAACAAGACGCTGGCCGCGCAGCTATACTCGGAGTTCCGCGAGTTCTTCCCGGAGAACGCGGTCGAGTACTTCGTTTCCTACTACGACTACTACCAGCCGGAAGCCTACGTGCCGCAGCGCGACCTGTTCATCGAAAAGGATTCGTCCATCAATGAGCACATCGAGCAGATGCGCCTGTCCTGCACCAAGTCGCTGATGGAACGGCGCGACGTCATCATCGTCGCCACCGTGTCGGCGATCTACGGTATCGGTAACCCGACCGAATACCACCAGATGATCCTGACGCTGCGCGCCAAGGACCGCGTCTCGCAGCGCGACATCATCGCGCGCCTGATCCAGATGCAGTACACCCGCAACGAAGTGGACTTCGGCCGCGGCACCTTCCGCGTGCGCGGCGACACGCTCGACATCTTCCCGGCGGAGAATGCGGAACTGGCGGTACGCCTTGACCTGTTCGACGACGAGCTGGAATCGATCCAGCTGTTCGACCCGCTGACCGGCCGCGTCAAGCAGAAGATCCCGCGCTTCACCGTTTATCCCGGTTCGCACTACGTCACGCCGCGTTCGACCGTGCTGCGCGCGATCGAGACCATCAAGCTGGAACTGCGCGAACGGCTGGAGTTCTTCCGCAAGGAGAGCAAGCTGGTGGAAGAACAGCGCCTGGAGCAGCGCACCCGATTCGACCTGGAGATGATGGCCGAAATCGGCTTCACCAAGGGCATCGAGAACTACTCGCGCCACCTGAGCGGCGCTCTGCCCGGCGAACCGCCACCGACGCTGGTCGACTACCTGCCCAAGGACGCACTGATGTTCCTCGACGAGTCGCACGTGCTGATCGGCCAATTGAGCGCCATGTACAACGGCGACCGTTCGCGCAAGACCAACCTGGTGGACTACGGCTTCCGCCTGCCGTCCGCGCTGGACAACCGCCCGCTGAAGTTCGAGGAATTCGAGCAGAAGATGCGGCAGACGGTGTTCGTCTCCGCCACGCCGGCCGAATACGAAAAGACCCACGCCGACCAGGTGGTCGAGCAGGTGGTGCGCCCCACCGGCCTGGTGGACCCGCAGATCATCGTGCGTCCGGCCAGCTCGCAGGTGGACGACCTGATGTCCGAGATCACGCTGCGCGTCGCCAAGAACGAGCGCGTGCTGGTGACCACGCTGACCAAGCGCATGTCCGAGCAGCTGACCGAATACCTGAGCGACCATGGCATCAAGGTGCGCTACCTGCACAGCGATATCGAAACGGTGGAACGGGTCGAGCTGCTGCGCGACCTGCGCATCGGCACCTTCGACGTGCTGGTGGGGATCAACCTGCTGCGCGAGGGCCTGGACTTGCCGGAGGTGTCGCTGGTGGCCATCCTGGACGCGGACAAGGAAGGCTTCCTGCGTTCGGAACGCTCGCTGATCCAGACCATCGGCCGCGCCGCGCGTAACCTGAACGGCGTGGCGCTGCTGTATGCGGACCGCATGACCGATTCGATGGAACGCGCCATCGGCGAGACGGAACGCCGCCGCGCCAAGCAGATCGCCTTCAACACCGCCAACGGCATCGTGCCGCGCGGTGTGCACAAGCAGATCCGCGACATGATCGACGGCGTCTACAGCCCGCAGGATGCGAAGGAAGAGCTGCAGGTGGCGCAGGAGACGGCCAAGTACGAATCCATGAGCGAGAAGCAGATCAGCAAGGAGATCAAGCGCCTGGAGAAGGCCATGCTCGATCACGCCAAGAACCTGGAGTTCGAAAAAGCCGCACAGGTGCGCGACCAGCTGCATCACCTCAAGCAGCAGCTGTTCGGCGCACCGGGCGCGGACAATATCGCCTGATCGCTTACGGCGCCTTGACGAAACCGGTCAAGGCGTCGATCAACTGGGGCGCCACCGGCAGATCGGGGCTGCTGTAGGACTTCATCTGCAAGGCCTCGTCGCTGCCGACAATCTTCAGCACGTGGTTCATCCCTTCGACCATCACCAGCCTGGCGCGCGGCGCGGCCGCCGCCAGCGCCTGCGCTTCCGACGCCTGCACCTGGATATCCGACGTGCCTTGCAGGATCAGCACCGGCATCGCCAGCGCCGCAATCGCCGCGCGCGGATCGTGCTTCAGCGACGAGATCAGGTAAGGCTGCACCGACGGGTGGTACAGCATCATCAAGCCCTGCGGCACATCATCAACCGGCTTGCCCTGCTTGAGCGCGGCCAGTATGCGTTCGTTTTGATCGTTCAAGGTCGGCGGCAGCTTGGACTTCAACTGCTCACGCAGGATCTCGTCCAGCGGGTGGCCGGCGCCGGCGATCAGCACACAGGCATCGATGGCCGCTTGCTTGCACGCCTCGGCGGCGATCTGCGCGCCTTCGCTATGCCCGGCCATCACCACGCGCGAGAAGCGCGGATCGGCGCGCAGCTTGCGCAGCCATGCGGTGGCGTCGCCGATGTAATCGTCCAGGCGCAGGTCCTGCTCCTTCCACACCGGCAGCGCGCTGGCACCGATGCCGCGCTTGTCGTAGCGTACCGACGCGATGCCGCGCTTGGCCAGCTCCTCGGCCACCATGCGCAGCGAGTCGTTGGGGCCCGGCAGCATTTTGTTGTTGCCATCGCGGTCCGTGGGGCCGGAGCCGGCGTGCAGCAGCACCACCGGCACCTTGCCGCCGCCATCCGGCAGCAGCTCCGTTCCATACAGGGTTCCGCCGCCGACATCGAGCGATACCGGCCGCTGGACGGCATGGACTTGGGCAGACACCGACAATATCAACAACGACAGCAAAAGCTTGAAGCGCATATCTATTCTCCGATCTGGTGAGGAAGACGTTTATAAAGCAGCAGCGAGTAGGCCACCGCCAGCGGCGCCCATGCCAGCATCAACGCCAGCAAGGCCCATGTCGGCGCGCCGAGCCAAACAGCGAACAGGCCAAGCGCCCCGCTGGCCACCATCAAGCGTGCCGCCAGCCTGTGTGTGGCGTACCAAACGCGCTCGCTGGCCAGCGTCCACGGCGTGCGGATGCCCATGAAGAAGTTGCGGCGCACCTTGCCCAGCGGATTGCCGGCGAGGACAAGCAGCATGAAGATGCCGGCCGGGATGGCCCGTCCCATCGGCACCTGGGCGTGCAGCGTGGCGGCCAGCGTCAGTGCATAGACGTAGGCCAGCAGGCACAGAACGACGCCGCTCACGTAGTAGTAGGTCGACTCGAAGCCGTCGATTTCGAAGCGGCGCGGCGATATGCCTGGCATTGCGGCGCCCAGCAAGGCCACCATCGCCATCATGCCGGGCCCCAGCAGCCACAGGACCGCGCGGGGACCATAGCCGTTGACATTGCCGGATGCATCCCAGTGTATCGGCACGCTTTCGGGCAGCTGCGGCCAAAAGTACGCGGTGGCCGCGCAGGCGGCGGCGATCAGCGCAAAACAAAACAGCAGATAACGTGTTCTCATTTTTTCCTCGCTTTCGTTTCGGGACCGGCCAGGTCCATCATCCACGACAGCACGTCCTGCAGCACCGTGGTGTTCAAGCCGTACCAGATGGTCTGCCCTTCCCGCCGGCGGGTGATCAGGTCGGCGTCGGCCAGCACCGCGAAGTGATGCGACATGGTGGGCTTGCTCATGTCGAAATGCGCCGCCAGGTCGCCGGCCGTCATCTCGCCAGGACGCAGCAGGCGCAGTATCTCGCGCCGCGCCGGGTCGGCGATGGCCTTGAAGGCGTTGTTGGAAGCATTCATAGTGAGACAGGCATCTAATTAGACAGTCATCTAACTATAGGCCGATAAAAAACGGCGGTCAAGCGATATCCGCTCCCCGCCGCCTTGCCAGGCTAGATCGCCAGGCCGTCCCGGTCGAACACATGCCAGCGCGCAGGGTCCACCCGCACTGCGGCCACCTGCCCGTTCTGCCAGCGCACCTCCGGATCGATACGGGCGATGAACTGCGTCGCGCCGCCGTCCGGCGTCAGGTAGACGTAACTGGTGTCGCCCAATAGCTCGGCCGCCAGCACCGTGACGGCGATGCCCTCGCCGCCGGCACTCTCCAGCGCCATGTGCTCCGCGCGCACACCCAGCGTGACGCTATCGCCCACGGCCAGGCCGGCACGCGGCGCGACCTGCGCCAGCGCGCCGCCGGCCAGGCGCACGGCCATCGCCTGCGGCGCCACCTGCTCCACTGTGCCGCTGATGAAGTTCATCGCTGGAGAGCCAAGGAAGCCGGCCACGAACAGGTTGGCGGGATGCTGGTACAAATCCAGCGGCGCCCCCACCTGCTCCACCACACCGCCGCGCAGCACCACGATGCGGTCGGCCAGCGTCATCGCTTCCACCTGGTCGTGCGTCACATAGATCATCGTGCTGCGCAGCGTGCGGTGCAGGTTCTTCAACTCGATGCGCATCTGCACCCGCAACGCCGCGTCCAGGTTGGACAAGGGCTCGTCGAACAGGAACACCTGCGGCTGGCGGACGATGGCGCGGCCTATCGCCACCCGCTGCCGCTGCCCGCCGGAGAGCTCCTTCGGCTTGCGCTGCAATAGCGGTTCGATGCGCAGGATAGCCGCGGCCTGCTCCACCTTGGCGCGAATGTCATCTTGCGGCAGGCCCGCCAGCTTGAGCGCGAAAGCCATGTTGTCGTACACCGTCATGTGCGGATACAGCGCATAACTCTGGAACACCATCGCGATGCCGCGCGCCGCCGGCGCCACCTTGGTCATGTCCTTACCGCCGATCAGCACCGCGCCCTCGTCGCTGTCTTCCAGTCCGCAGATGGTGCGCAACAACGTCGACTTGCCGCAGCCGGATGGGCCGACGAACACCACGAACTCGCCGTCGGCTATGCTCAGGTCTATACCGCGCAGTATCTGCTGCTGGCCAAACCCTTTTTTGATGCCTTGTATTTCCAGTCCCGCCATTCCGTTCCCCTGTCAACCTCTGTTAGCCCAGCACCAGTTCGACGCGATGCGCCGCGCCGTCGCGCAGCATCGGTATGCGCGCGACACCGCCGTGCACCGGCAGCGACACGCCATCCAGCGCGGCGTGCAGCACCGAGCCGGCGCGGCGCTGCGGATTGCGCACGACGATCTCGTAGCTGCCGCCCGCATCCGGCAGTTGATGGCGGATGGTGAACTCCGGCCACTCGTCCGGAATGCGGGGCGCCATCACGATGGTGTCGCCGTCTTCGATGCGGAAGCCAAGCACCGATTCCAGTCCCACGCGATACATCCATCCTGAAGAACCGGTGTACCACGTCCAGCCGCCGCGCCCGACGTGCGGCGCTTCGCCGTAGATGTCGGCGGCGATCACGTAGGGCTCGACCTGGTACACGGCCACCGTTGCGGGATCCAGCGCGTGGCTGACGGGGCTGAGCATCTCCAGCAGCCTCGCGGCGCGGTCGCGGCGTCCCGCCTCGGCCATCGCCCGCACGGCCCAGCAGGCCGCGTGCGTGTATTGGCCGCCGTTCTCGCGCACGCCCGCCACGTAACCCTTGATGTAACCGGGGTCGTTCGGCGTATTGACGAAGGCTGGCGTCAGCAGGCGTATCAGCTTGTCCTGTTCGGACACCAGGCGCTGCTCCATCGCATCGAGCGCCTGCTTGGCGCGCTGCGGCGGTGCCACTTCCGAGATGATGGCCCAGGCCTGGGCCAGCGCATCGATCTGGCACTCGTCGCTGTCCCTGGAGCCGATCACCGCGCCGTTATCGTAGAACGCGCGGCGGTACCATTCGCCATCCCAGCCGTCGGCGTTCAGCGCGTGGTCCAGATGAGCGTGATAAGCACGGTAGATCTTCGCGCGCGTGCTGTCGCCGCGCTTCTCGCAGATCGGCAGGAAGTCCTTGATGATGCGGGACAGGAAAAAGCCCATCCACACGCTTTCGCCGCGCCCTTCCCGGCCGACGCGGTTCATGCCATCGTTCCAGTCGCCCGTGCCCATCAGCGGCAGGCCATGCGCGCCTTGCGTCAGCGAGCGGTCCAACGCACGGCAGCAATGCTCGTAGACGTCGCCGCTGATGTCGGACAGTTCCGGCTTCAGGTACACCTCGTCCTCGCCATCCTCCAGCAGCCGCGCGGTCAGGAACGGCTCCACTTCATCGAGCACGCTCCAATCGCCGGTGGTATTGATGTAAAAGGCCGTTATGTACGGCAGCCATAACAGATCGTCCGAGAAGCGCGTGCGCAGGCCCTGCTCCATCGGTGCCGTGTGCCACCAGTGCAGCACATCGCCCTCCACAAACTGGTGCGCGGCGTGAATACGGATCTGCTGGCGCGTCAGGTCCGGGCGGGCGTAGATCATCGCGCTGGAATCCTGTAGCTGGTCGCGGTAGCCCAGCGCTCCACCGGATTGGTAGAACGCCGAGCGGCCCCAGATGCGGCAGCTCAGGTTTTGATAGGCCAGCCAGCCGTTCTGCATCAGGTCCACGGCGGGAGCCGGCGTTTTCACCTGCACGGCGCCGACGGTATGGCGCCAAAACGCCGTGATCTCATCGAACGCTTTTTGCACCGCGCCCGGTTCGCGGTAGCGCCGCACCAGGTCCAGCGCGGCCTTGCGTTCCACCGTTTCGCCCAGCAGGAACACACATTCCAGCCTGGCGCCTGGGGCCAGTTCATGCACCGTCTGGAGTGCAGCGCAAGGATCAAGGCCGGCGCCGGTGGCACCGTCCAGCCGGGGCGCAGCCAGCGCCGCCGGATTCGCCGGGCTGCCATGACGGCCGATGAAGGCGGCGCGGTCGGCGCTGTGACAGACGGCGGCGCCGTCGCCGGCCAGGGCGGCGGCGAAGGTCACGCCATCAGCGAACTGGCCGGCCAGCGGATTATGTGCCAGCAGCACGCCGCTGGCGTCATGCTCGGTGACGACGAAGCGGCTGCTGTCGGCCGGCGTGCCGCCCAACACCAGGCGCTGGTAGGAGAACAACGATAGCCGGCGCACTGCGACGCCGCGATTGGTCACGCACACCCGCACGATCTTCACCGGATCATGGCGCGGCACGAACATGACGGTTTCCTGCTCAAGCTCGTGGCTGGCGTGACGGAAGCGCGAATATCCGAATCCATGCGCGGCCTCGTACCCGGCGCCGGCGGGAACCGGGCCGGGAAGCGGCGACCAGAATACTCCGCTGTCCTCGTCACGCAGGTAGAGTGCTTCGCCGTGCGGATCGCGGATCGGGTCGTTGTACCAAGGGGTCAGACGGTGCACGCGGCTGTTGCGGCTCCATGTATAGCCTGCGCCGCTCTCGCTGACCAGGAAGCCGAAGCCTTCGTTGGAGATGGCGTTGGTCCACGCCAGCGGTGGCCGGTGCAGGCCACGCTCCGCATCCCAATTCATACGAATCACATATTCATCCCCAGCCTCGGAGAAGCCGCCATTGCCGTTGAAGAAACGCAGCAGCGGCCTGCCCGGCAGCGCGGAGGGTCCATCGGCCAGCGCCGCCGGCATCCGGGGCGGCGCATGGGCCGCCCCGTCGACGTCGCCCAGCGCAGGCAAGCCTCCTCGTACGATCAGCAAGGCGTTCAGTTCGATGTGCGCCATCTCGGCCGGCGGGATCTGGTCCGGCCTGCGTTGATAGACGCCATCCTGCTGCGGCACACGGCCATCGGCCACCAGCAGCACGTTCAGCGGCACGCCCAACGCGGCCCAGTAGCGGCGCGCGCGCAGCATCAGATCGACGCTCGCGTCGACGCGGCCCACGCTGCGCAGCAGTATCATCGGACCGGCGGGCAAATCGGAGCTTCGCATGCCGGTCGCCTCCGCGGTCCCGCTGACCACCGCACTGGCGATGGCCGCCGTCGATGCCGGCACGCGCACAGCCGACTGACCGTACAACATGGCGGCCACCAGGCGCTGGCAATACTCGGCCTGCGTATCCGTGAGCCCGATCCGCTGCTGCAACGCGCTGCCTGCAGCGCGCGCGGCATCGAACAATGGCTGGCCACCGGCGTCCATCGCCGATGTCAGCGCCAATGCCTGGTCGCGGCCCGGCGCCGCGCCCAGCATGAAGACCAGCCGTACCTGTTCACCCGGCCGGAGCACAACGCGGCGGCGCAGACTGAAGGCCGGATCAAGCACGTTGCCGACGGTGTCGGACAACTCGCCGTCCAGTCCCGCCGGCGCGCGCAGATCCCGCCCCCGGCCGATAAAGCGGGTGCGGTCCGTCTCGTATCCGGCCGCGGCGCCACCGGCTGCGGCGTGCGCCATCCACAGGCCGGCCTCCCCTTCGCCGCGAGGACGGCGCCGCGCCAGCAGGGCGCCGGTTGCGGCGTCGAACTCCGTCTGCACAAACAGTTTGGAGAATGCCGGGTGCGAAGCCTCATCGGACTGGCGATTTAGCACGACCTCCAGGTAGCTGGTCACTTCGATCGTGCGCTCGATGTCCGACAAATTATTCAGCAAGACGCTGCGCAGCTCCACGTCGTGCCGAGGGTCGACGGCGATTCCCAGGCGCGCCTCGATGCCATGGGCAACCACGCCGATCCAGCAGCTGCCCGCATCGCCGCCCGCCCAACGCCGCACGCCGGCAGCGTCGGTACCGTCGGCAGCGCCGGGCTGCGTGGCCAGCGACCAAAGCTGGCCGCCCGCAACGTCACGCAGATAGAAGAAATAGCCCTCCGCATCCTCGATGCGGTCGCCGCTCCAGCGCGACAGCGTGGTGTCGCCAACGCGACTGAAGCCGGTGCCGGCGCCGGTGATCAATGTAGTAAAGCTGCCGTTGGAGAGCAGTTGAGCGTGACGCGACAATTCAGGAGTAGGCATGGCGTTATACCGGTTGGTTCAGGCAGGCGCCATTGCTGGCGACGATGTCGGCATACAGCAGCGCGCTGTCCTTCAGGGTGCGCTGCTGGGTTTCGAAGTTGACGTGGATGATGCCGAAGCGCTTGGAAAAACCCAGCGACCATTCGAGGTTGTCCAGCAGCGACCACACCATGTAGCCGCGCAGGTCCACGCCCAGCTCCAGCGCCGCGTGCAATGCGCCCATGTTCTTGCGCAGGCAGCTTACGCGCAGCGGATCGTGCACCCGCCCATCCTCGGCCTGCGGCGGGTCGTAGAAGGCGGAGCCGTTCTCCATTACATACAACGGGGTGTCGCCGTAGCGCTGCTTGAAGTTGACCAGTGTATCGGTCAGGCCTTGCGGGAAGACTTCCCAGCCGGTTTCCGTATAGGTGGCCTGCGTCTGGCGAACCGGCGCAACACGCAGCGGCCAATGCGCCGGTTCGTGGCGCACCACGCTGCGGGTGTAGTAGTTGATGCCGACGAAGTCCAGCTTCTGGCCGATCAGGTCGAAATCGGCGGCGGGCCAATCGGGCCAGGCCGCACCGAAGATCTCCTTCATCTCCGGCGGATAAGCGCCGAGGAAGATCGGGTCCAGGTATTGGCGATTCATGTAGGCGTCGGCGCGGCGGGTCGCATCGAGATCGGCTTGCGACTGGCTGGCTGGGTATTTGGGTTCGATGTTGACGACGATGCCGATCTGGTACTTGCCCTCTTCACGATAGGCCTTGACGGCGCTGCCGTGGGCGCGCATCAGGTTATGGCTGGCCAGCGCCGCCTCGTGCAGGTTGCGATGGCCGGGAGCGAGCGTGCCATGCAGGTAGCCGCCGTCCGTCACCACCCACGGTTCGTTCAGCGTGGCCCAGGATTTGACGCGGCCATCGAAGGCGCGGAACAGCACACGTGCGTAGTCGGTGAACCAGTCGGCGATATCGGGATTGAGCCAGCCGCCGCGGTCATCCAGCGCCGCCGGCAGATCCCAGTGGTACAGCGTCACCATCGGCTCGATGCCGTTGGCCAGCAGCTCGTCGATCAGGCGGCTGTAGAAATCCAGGCCGGCCTGGTTCACCGCGCCACGACCTTGAGGCAGGATGCGGCTCCACGATACGCTGAAGCGGTAGGCTTTCAATCCCAGCTTGACCATCAGCGCCACGTCCTCCTTGTAGCGGTTGTAGTGGTCGCAGGCGATATCACCGTGGTCGCCGTCGCGCACGTTGCCGGGCACCGCGCAGAAACGCTGCCAGATACTGGCTCCCGCGCCATCGGCCAGCGGCGATCCTTCGATCTGATAGGCTGACGTGGCGCTGCCCCACAGGAAGTTGGCTGGAAATTGAATGGCTTTGTTCATGTAAAAATCCCTTTGAGGCGGAAGTTAAAACGGTGCGGCATCGATCTGCAAAACCGCTGGAAGACTGGTGATCGTGATCTGTTTTCCCTGCATGGCCGCTGGCTGCCCGTTCAGGCGCACGGCGACCGGTGTGCCGGCCCACGGCCAGTTGTAAATCACGCCGCCGGGGGGTATGCGCTGCAGCGCTTCTATTCGCAGCGTGAGCCGCCCGCCTTGCGCCGCCAGCGTGTAGCTGAGCGGGCCATATGGCGTGCGCAAGCCGTGCAGGCCGATGCCGTCGCCTTGCAGCCAGGCGTTGGGAATGCCCTCGCCCAGCAGCAGCGCGTGGTCGGATTCGCGTTCGTAGGCGAAGGAATCGAGTGCGGCGCGGATGTAGTCGGAAGAGATCCACCCGTGCGGCATATCGCCGAGGAAGCGCGGCTGGCGCGCGTCGCGGCCGACCACTTCGGCCCACTGGTTCCACGCGGCCGGGCGTTGATCGGCGTAGAAGTAGTCCAGCAGCTGGGCGGCGCGCTCGCGCCAGCCCAGGAGGATGAAGGCGCTGACGTTGCGCAGTTCGTAGGGAGTGTAGTCTTCCCATGCTTTGCCGCCGTCGCGGCGGGCGCGGAAGAACTCCCAGTATTTTTCGTAGGTTGCCCGCAGCAGCGCCGGCGGCAGTTGCTGCTGTTCGCCGCCTGGCGTCAACGCGATGGTGGAAGAGGTGGGATCGAAGTCGCCCAGTTCAGCCGCGCCGGGCATGTAGTCCACTTTGTGCGCGGCGGTGCTGGCGGCCAGCGACGCGTACAGGTCGTGGCGGAACTCGTCACGCTGGGTCGCGAGCCGTCGTGCGGCGGCGCCGTCGCCCAATATCGCCGCCATGTCGGCCGCGTCCTTGTAGCCGCGCAGGGCCCAGAAATCGTCCCAGTAGGAGTGCATCGGCTTTTCGGAATAGCCTTCGTGGCTGATCGATGCCGGCATCAGGCCGAAGAGCGAGCGGCGTTCCGCCGTCCGGTTGGCGTCCGTGCGTTCGGACTGGCGCAGGGATTCCATGTAGCGCGCGGCGGCATCCATGCGCGGCCAGGCTGCGGCCAGCGCGGCCTTGTCCTGCGTGTAGCGATACAGTTCGGCGGCGAGGAAGATCAGTTGGCCGTGGCTGTCGTTTTCCGGTACGGGATCGGCGCCCCGGCGGTCCACGCAGCATGGCACTTTGCCGCTGTCGAACTGGTAGGGCGCGTACCAGCGCAGGTAGTCGGCGGCGATTTCCGGCTGGCCAAGCCGCAGCAGCGCTTCGGACATCATGGCGCCGTCGCGTATCCATGAGCGGCGGTAGGAGCGTGTGCCCGGCTGCAGCGCCGCGCCTTCGCGGGTCATCAGGATGTGGGCCAGCGATGAACGCAGCGTGTCGGCCATGTGCTGGCCGGCCGGCGGCATGCGGAGCGTGACCTGATTCAGCCTGGCGCGCCATTCCTTCACCACTTTTTCCTGCTCCCGCGTCAGCCAGGCGGCGCGCGCGCCTTCCGGTGCGTGGACTTTGGCGCCGCCGGCCATCGGCAGGACGGCTCCCAGCACCACGCTGCCGTGCGGCGGTAACGTGATCTCATAGGTCAGCGCGGCCGAGGCCATGCCGGTATCGTCGTGCGCGGTTCGCGCGATGGCGGAGGGCGCGCGCAGCGTCGCAGCGCCATCGCCGCCCGGCAGCAGGCCGGCATCGAACGACGCCAGCGCCACGCTGGCGGGACGCTCCAGCGGATAGACCCTGGCGTCACCGTTGATGGCCAGCGCCTTGCCGTCCCATGCCAGGTCGCTGATCGCGCTGAAGCCGCCCGGCGTGTTGAGGAACTGGCGCGGCGCGTTCACCTGGAAGGGCCGCACGGCCAGCACCAGTTTCAATTTCCTGCTTGTGCCGGTGAGATTTTTCAGTGCGTAGCGAGCCAGCAGTTGCGACGATGCCGGCGTGCCTGCCGCCGCTGCGGTCACGTCCAGCATCCATGAGGGATGCAGCCACCGCACCGTGGGCACGGGAAGATAGCCGTCGCGCAGGCTCTGTGTGACTTTGACGTCGGCCCAGCTCACCAGCTTTCCGCCATCCTCGACGAAAGGCTCGACCGAGAAGCCGCCCTGGCGCGCCTCGATGGCGCCATCCTCCGAAATCAGTGCGCTATGATCGCCTCCGCCATCCACGCCCACCAGCGTCCAGTAAGGCTGCTGGCCAGAGAAGCCGCGCGGATACAGGCCGCGTTGCGCACCTCGCGCCACTGCGGAAATGAAATCGTTGGGCGTGGCGCCGTAGGCCAAGTCTTTCAGCTCCACTTCAGCCAGTGCATAATTGGCTGCCGGGCCGTCGTGAAGGGCAAGGCGAATGTAACGTGCTTCCGACTCGGGCAACCGCAGCGGATCGTCGCCGCCGTTGCCGTCGATGACGCGGCGCACCGTGCGCCAACTAGCGCCATCGGTGGACAGTTCAATATCGTAGCGGCGCGCATAACGGCGGCCCTGCCAGTGCAGCACCAGCCCGCCGAATTCACGCTCGGCGCCAAGGTCGACCACCAGCTGCTGCCGTTTGCCCGCTGCGCTGATCCAGGCTGTCGACGGATTGCCGTCCAATGCCAGCACCGCCCCGCCCCGCGCGGCCGCCGACGAAGCCTGCGCCGTCGCTTGCGGCCACGCCTTGGGCGCGGGTGGCAGCTCGCGTATCGCCAACTGGCGGATGTAGACCGAACCGCTACCGCCGCCGCTGCCCGCGCTGACCACGAATTCGATGCGGTCGGCATGCGTCAACGTGTGGTCCTTGGCCGGCCCCCAGGCGAACAGGATCTGGCGCTTCTTGACGCGCACCAGTTGCCACTGTTTTGGAAAAGCGTAGTTCTGCTGCTGGAACCACCAGACGTTGTCGCCGCTGGCGTCGGTCAGCTTGAACTCGAAGTGATTGACCGGCGCATCGGCGCGGATGTAGAACGATATCTCGTAGTTCTCCGGCAGATCGAGGGGCAGGCTGCGGCGCGCGAAGGCATAGCCGCCACGGCCCGCGAAGTCGAAATCCAGCCGCAGGCCGCCGTCGGCGGCGCTGGCCCTGGACTGCACGCCGTCCGAAGCCTGCGCCTGCCACAAGGCGATATTCGAAAAGTCGTCGAGCACACCGGCGTGCGCCGCCACCGTGATGCAGAACGCGGCCAATAATGTGAAGAGGCGCATCATCCCTTGACGCTCCCCACCAGCAAGCCCTGTATGTAGTACCGCTGCAGGCCAAGGAACAACAGCAGCACCGGCAGGATGGTGAGCACCGAGCCGGCCATCATCAGTTCATTGTCCTGCACATGCTCACGCGACAGCGACGCCAGCGCCACCGGCAGCGTGTACAAGTCCTTGTCGGTCAAGACGATCAACGGCCACATGAAATCGTTCCACGTGCCGAGGAAGGTGAAGATCCCCAGCGTGACCAGGATGGGCGTCAGCAACGGCAGCACGATGATGCGGAAGATCTGGAACTCGCTGGCGCCGTCCATGCGCGCCGCCTCCAGCAAGGCGTCCGGTATCGTCAAGGCATACTGCCGCACCAGGAAGATGCCGAAGATACCGGCCATCGCAGGTACCAGCACGGCGCCGTAGCTGTTCACCAGCCCCATATACTTCAGCAGCAGGAACAGCGGCAGCATCGCCACCTGGCTCGGTATCACCAGCGCACCGAGCATGGCCTTGAAGATGCGGTCCCGCCCCTGGAAGCGCAGCTTGGCGAATGCATAGCCGGCGCTGACATTGAACAGCAATGACAGCAGCGTCGCCGCGCACGACAGCAACACGCTGTTGAGCAGGTACTGGCCTATGCCCGCGTGGCTGAACAGTTCACGATAGTTATGCAAGGTGGCGGAGCGCGGCAGCAGCGGCAACGGGAAACTGCTCGATTCGCCCGGCGCCATCAACGATGTCGACACCATCCACCACAGCGGGAACAGCGTCAGCGCGCCCGCGCCCAGCATCAGGATATTGAGCAGCAGCGCACGTGGTTTATTTTGCAGGGCGCTCATGCATCCACTCCCTTGGCGACGCGCAGCTGCAGCAGCGTGACGCAGAACATGATCGCGAACAGGATGAAGGCCACGGCCGACGCCGCGCCCAGGTTCCACCACTTGAAGCCCTGCTCATACATGAAGTACAAGACGCTGACCGTGCTTTGCACCGGCCCGCCCTGCGTCATCACATACGGCTCGGCGAACAGCTGGAAGTAGCCGGACATGCTCAGGATGCTGACCATCAGCAGCGTTGGCCCCAGCATCGGCCAGGTGATGTAGCGGAACTGCTGCCACACGCCCGCGCCATCCAGTCCCGCCGCCTCGTACAGATCGTCCGGTATGCTTTGCAGCCCGGCCAGGAAGATGATCATGTTGTAGCCGAAGTTCTTCCACAGCGCGAACACGATAATCGCCGGCATCGCCCAATGCGGATCGTTGAGCCAGTCCACCGGCGAGATGCCAAGCAGTTCCAGGCCATGGTTGATCATGCCGTAGCGCGTATGCAGCAGGTAGCGCCAGATCACCGCCACCGCCACCAGCGATGTGACCACCGGCGCAAAGAAGGCGGTGCGGAACAAGCCCTTGAAGCGCGTCAGCCGCGAATGCAGCAACAGCGCGGCGCCCAGCGAGGCGGCGATCGACAGCGGCACGCCCACCACGACGAAGTACAAGGTATTGCCCAAGGCCTGCCAGAACAACGGCGTTTGCAGCAGCTCGACGTAATTGCGCAAGCCGACGAAGCGCAGGTTGCGCAAATCGGCCAGCGCGTAGATATCGAAGTCGGTCAAGCTCATGACCAACGCCGCCAGCACCGGCAGGAAGAAGAAAACGCCGATGACCAGCAGCGCCGGGCCGGCGAAACACCAGGCGGCGCGCTGCGAGTTCATTTACCCTCCTTCCGCGCCAGCATCCAGCGGCGCTTTTCGAGGATATGGTCGGCCTTCGCATCCAGTTCGACGGTGGCCTGTTCGACCGTCAGTTCGCCGTGCGTCACGCGCTCGGTCACCAGGCGCATCTCGGTCGCGATCTGTTCCCACTCCGGCACCTTGGGCGCCGGCTTGACGCGCTCCAGCTGCTCGCCGAAGGCTTGGGCGTACTTGTCGCCGGCGAGGCGCGGATGCGACCAGTTGCTGCGGCGTGGCGGCAGGTCTCCGGTCAGCTCATGGAAGCGCGCCATGGTGTCGGTGCGCGACAGGTATTCGATCAGCTGCCAGCCCGCGCGCTGGTGTTTCGACGACGCGGCCAGCACCAGGCTGGAGCCGCCCGCCACCGACGCCGCCGGCCCCGACGGACCTGGCAGGATGGCTGTCATCCAGCTGTCCTGCTGCTCCGCGGGCAGGCGGCGTTTGAACTCGCCCATATTCCACGGACCGGAAATGTAGAACGACACATAGCCCATGCCGAATTCGTGGTACACATTGGTGATGCGGTTCAACGGCGCCAGCTTCTGCGCGTACATGTCCGCATACAGCTGCAGGCTGCGGCGGAATCCCGGCGTGCGGAAATTGCCATACCGGCCGCCATCGCGCAGCAGCGGCTCGTCCTGCTGCAGGGCCAGTGCCAGCAGCGGTTCGAATTCGTCGCTGGGCAGCAGGATGGCATAGTTGTCCGGCCCGACGATGCGCTTGATCGCGGTCATCGCCTTCATCCAGTCCGCCCAGTTCTGCGGCGGCTTGGCGTAGCCGGCGCGGGCCAGCATGTCGCGGCGGTAGAACATCACGCGGGTGTCGACATACCAGGGTACGCCCCAAAGCTTGCCGTCGACGATGTTGGTGTCCCAGATGCCGGGGAAGTAGTCGGCCGGCGTGACCAGCTGCGATGTCGCCACTTCGCCGTCCAGCGCGCGCAAGGCGCCGATGGCCTTGAACTCGGGCACCCATGTATTCCCGAGCTGGAAAATGTCCGGCATGACGTCGCCGGCGAAAGCCGTCAGCAGCTTTTCATGCGCGGCGGTCCACGGCAGTTGCTGCACTTCGACGCGCACACCGGGATGGGTGCGCTCGAACTCCGGCATCAGGGCGGTGACCACCTCGCCCTCGCGGCCCATGGCCCAGAACTTCAGGACCACGCCCTCCTCCCGGCGCGGCGCGCAGGAGGACAGCAGCGCGGCGATGGCCAGCGCCAGCAGGACCGGAGAAAAACGCATCTTCATTTCGACAGCCAACCACCGGTGAAGCCTGCGCGTTCAAGCCCGCGACGGATGGCGGGGTTGCCGCGCATGACGCGCCAAACCAGATCGCTGCGGTAGTTCTCGGTCATGGCGATGATCGGTCCCTGGTCGATGCCGAGGTAGTCGTTGTCCACCCAGCCTTTGCCGGCCACCACGCGGCCCTGCTGCAGCGGCACCTTGTAGTCGAAGCTTGGATTGAACGCGTCCAGGAAGCCATAGCGGTCGTAGATGAAGTCTCCATAGCGCTGCTTCATTTCCAGCACGGCGGGGATGACGATCTCCGGCGCGAACGGCAGCGACGCGGCGGCGGCGGTTGGCGCCAGCGTGCAGTCGTCGTAGGTTTTCAGGCCGCCGATGCCGCGTGCGGCGTAGGTGCGGAACGGCAGCTTCTGGCCCTCGTAGTCCAGCGTCTTGTCGACCGGACCATCGCTGGCGGTGATGCCCCAGACATTGGCGCCATAGCCTTTGCAGCGCAGCGGATTGCTGATCGCGTAGTCGCGCTGCGCATAGGTGGCGCGGCGGCTGTTTTCGAAATAGTCGTAGCCGCGCTCGCGCATGTAGTCGTCGCGGATGTTGCGGAAGTCGATCCATACATGGCTGTACTGGTGGATGAACATGGACGGGAAGCCCAGGTGTTCCTTGTCGCCCTTGCCCTCCAGGCTTTTGGCGTAGTTGCTGGTCCATGCCTTCCACGCCTCCGGCTGCACCGGATGCGATGGCGATCCCAGTGCCAGCACGTAGATCAGCATCGCTTCGTTGTAGCCCTTCCAGTCGTAGCCGATGAAGCCCGACTCGGGATGCCAGCCCAATGCGATGGACGGCTTGCGCGCCTGCGCCCAGGTCCAGTCCACACGCTCGTAGATTTCCGCCGCCAGCTTGCGGATTTCCTGCTCGGCGGCGTCGTCGCCGTCGAAGTAGGATTGGGAGAACAAGGCGCCGGCCAGGAACAGCGCCGTGTCCACGGTGGACAGTTCGACGTTGTCGTTGTAGCGCAGCCCCGTCTTCATGTCGAGGAAGTGGTAGAAGAAGCCCTTGTAGCCGCTGGTGCTCGTGCCTTTAGCCGGGCCTTGCGGCGCATTGCGGAAGAAGCGCAAGGTGGCCAGCACACGGTCGCGCGCCTGCTGGCGCGTGATGTAGCCGCGTTCGACGCCGATCGGATAGGCGGTCAGGCCGAAGCCCACCGCCGCGACGCTGGAGAACGACGGCGTCGGATAACGGTCCGGCACCAGGCCGTTGGCGGGGTTGGCGGTGTCCCAGAAGAAGTTGAAGGTGCGCTGCTCCAGTTGGTCGAACAGCGGCGGCAGCTGGTTGTCGCGGGCGGCGGCGGTACCGGAGCACAGTGCGGAAACCACCAGGGCCAGGCCGGCCAGGACCTGCGGCGTACGTCGTAAAGCAAGGGGCAATGACATGGATCGTTTTCTTCCAATGGCGAGCGCACATGGCGCGTCAGGAAACCGCCGCTCCCATCGCACAGGGAGCGGCACCACACAACGGAACTACGGCCTGAATCAGAAGGCGTAGCGGGCGCTGAACTTCAAGGTCCGCATCGGACCACCGACCGAGTTCGGCGTGCCCAGGTTCTTGTTGTCGCCGCCGAGGCGGTTCTGCGGATTGCCGGGACCACCGCCCCAACCATCGTAACCACCGTAATTGACGCTGTTGAACAGATTGAGCACGTCAGCACGCAGCGACACTTTGCCGTAGCGGAAACCGACTTCCTTCGACAGGCCGACATCGACCTGGTGGAACGCGCTGCCATTGCCCTTGGCCGATACGCAGTGATCGAAGCCGGTCGAACAATCCGTGATGCGGTAAGGGAGGCCGGAACCCAGCGTCAGCTTCCCGGACAACATCAACCCGAACGGCAGCACGCCGTCGCTCACGCCGGCCACCACCAGCCGGTGGCGCTCGACGTCGGTCGATGGATGCCAGCCCGCGGTACTGCGGCCATAGGTCCAGTTGAAGATATCGTTGGTCCATTCCTTGTTGGTGGTCTCGCCACGGCTGTAGGTATAGGTCGCCCCCAGGCTCCAGGTGGAGGCCTTGGTGTATGGCTTGTCCATCTTCAGGTAGGCCGAATCGGTTTTCGCCTCGGTGATGAAGTCGCCCAGGATCAAGGTGCTGAATCCTGGCACAGAACCCCACAGCGGATCGATCGGGCTTTGCGTGCCCCAGCCGCCCTGCGGATCGCGATTGCCGCCAAACCAGTTGAACTGATTATGGCTGCGCGAGTTGGTGTAGCCCGCCTCGCCGTTCCACATGCCCAGCGCCTGCCGCAAGCCAAAGCTGAACTGGTCGGTGTAGGCCATCTTGTGGTCGCTCTTGATCATCCATATCTCGCCACCGGGCTGCGCGTTCTTCTGCGATTCGTCCAGCGCGTGGTTGGCGATGGTACGGTCGTACGCCCTGCCCCAGCCGGCGAACAGCACCGAGGCGCGGTCGCCCTTGATGTCGTAGGACAGGCCCAGTCGCGGCGCCCACGCGCCCTTGAACGGCTTGCGGTTGCTGCCGGTGCTGATGTAGTCGCGGATATTGACGCCGCCCTTGGCCAGCGACTGCGCATAGGTCTGGCCTGCCGGCGCGCCGTCGCGCGGGTCCTGCTTGTCGAAGATGGCGACGCGGTCGGCCGGCGTGACATAGCTGTTGTTGAGCATATTGTCTTCGTAGTCGTAGCGCAGGCCGAGATTGAGCAGCAGCTTGCTGGTGGCCTGCCAGTCGTCCTGGAAGTAAAGGCCATACTGGTTGTTGGCGAAGTCCACGCCGCTGGGGGCGATGGCCTTGTCGGTGCGGATGATGCTGGCCAGGCCGGTCACGGTGTCGATGCGTTCATAGATCTGGTCCACCGCGCGGGCCGTGCCGGACAGGTCGTAGCTGATGTGCTTGACCTTGACGCCGCCCTTCATCGTATGGCCGGCCAGGCCGTTGTAGGTCAGGTCGTCCTGCAGCAGCGTGCCGCTTTGCTCGCGGAACTGGTTGTTGGGCGAGCCGCCCACGATGATCACGTCGACCACGTTGTTGTCGGTATTGCTGGGCGAGACCTGGTAGCGGATGTACGGCTTGTTGGCGTTCGAATGCGGATTCCAGCTGTATTTTTCGTAGCCCAGGCGCGCCTCGTTGAGCCAGCGGTCATTGCTCCACTCATGCTTGAAATCGAAGCGGTCCTCGTCGTTGCTGCGGTTGAGGACATTCTCGGCCACGCTCAATTTGGCGTCTTCCGGTATCAGGTCGGTCTCGCGCCGGATGCGGGCGGTGGCCTCGACGCGCTGGTCGCGGTCGATCTGCGCGTCCACCTTCAACAGGAACAGGTTCTCCTTGAACGACGACACCGACGAACCCTGTTGCGCCAGCAGTCCAGGCACCACGCCGGCGTTGGGCAGCAGGTCGGTGCGCTGCGCCACCACCTGGCGCGGACTGTCGATCTTCTTGCCTTCATACGCGAAGAAGAAGTGCGCCACGTCCTGCTTGATCGGCCCGCCCAGCGTCACGCCATACTGGTCCTGCGACGATGCCGGGCGCGATATGCCCTGCCGCTCGGCGGCCTTCTGGAACGGATCGAGCGCGGTCAAGTTGGTGCCGGTGTGGTCCCAGAACACGTCGCCGTGGAACTGGTTGCCGCCGGACTTGGTGACGGCGGTGATCGCCGCGCTGGACACCTGGTCATACTCCGCCTTGTAGTTCTGCGAGATGACCTTGTACTCGGCCACCGCCGATTGCGGGAACGGATTGCCACGGCTGGAATCGAGGCCGGAGACGCCGCCGCGCAGGATGTTGTTCTTCTGGCTGACGCCATCGATGAAGACGTTGACGTTGTCCTGGTTCTGCGCGCCGCTCTGCACCTTGACGTTGCCGCTGTTGTCGACGTTGAAGCGCACACCCGGCGCGAGGTCGGCAAAGGACAGGAAATTGCGCGTCACCTGCGGCAGCTTCTCGATCTGCTCGCGCGAGACCGCGGTGCCGATCTCGGAACCGGCGACATCGCGCCGCGTGGCCGAACCGGTGATCACCACCTGCTGCACGCCGCCCTGCAAGGCCAGGTTGACCTGGCTGGTCTGGCCGACGCTGACGGTGACCAGCTCCGCCTTCTGTTCGCCGACCCTGATCTCGTAGGTGCCGGGAGCGACCCCGCTCAGCACATAGCTGCCGTCGGCGCGCGTGACGGTGCGGTAGACGTAGCCATTGAGCTGGTTGGTGGCGCTGACCGCCGCGCCGGCCGACGGCGCCGCGTTGGCGGCCGTGACCTGGCCCTGAATGGTGGCGCTGCTCAGTTGTGCGCCGGCGTAGGGTGCTGCCAGCAAGGCGGCGGCCAGCGAGGCCGCCATGACGGACAGGCGTAAAGCGGGTAGATGTCGTGTGCTTGTTTTCATGTTTGTCTCCTGATTTTTGTTGTGTGAATCTAGGCATGAAGCGGAACTGCGGTTTATGTGGGTGTGCTCTCCCCTGTCGACGCACGGGCCACCAGCTCTGCGCCCAGCGTCTGCGCGCTTGCGGGCACGCTGCCCGGCTGGCCGATCTTGGCAACCAGGCTTTCCAGCGCCCGCACACCCAGATCGGCAATCGGAACTCGAACGGTTGTCAGCGCCGGGCTGACATACCGCGCAATCGGAATATCGTCGAAGCCCGCCAGGGCCATGTCTTGCGGCAGCCGCAGGCCGCCCTGCTTGAGCGTCAGCAGCGCGCCGATGGCCATCATGTCGTTGGCGGCGAACAGCGCGTCGGGGCGCTGCCCCGCGTCCATCTCCAGCAACGCCTGGCCGACCACCTGGCCGGACTGCTCGGAGAAGTCGCCTTCGTAGACAAGTTCGGCGGCGCCTGGCGCCAGCTCGGACAGCGCGGCGCGGTAGCCGCGCAAACGCTCCTGCGCCTCGAAGTTGCCCGATGGCCCGGCCAGGAAGGCGATGCGGCGATATCCGCCCTCGATCAGGTGCGCCACCATGGCGTGCGCGCCGCTGTAGTTGTCGACCGAGATGGACGGATACTGGGTGCCGCCGGCGGCGGTGTTCATCAGCACGATGGGCAAATCTTCCGGCAGGTTATCGGACAGGAAGGCGGCGTCGACGTGGGGCGACATCACCAGCAGGCCGTCAACCCGGCCGCGCATGGCGCGGATCGCGAGTGCCGCTTCGTCGGCGTCGCCGTGCAGGCTGGAGACCATCAGGTGCAGGCCGCGGCGGCGCGCGGCGCCGTCTATGCCGCGTATCATCTCCGAGAAGAATTCGCCGTACAGGTCCGGCAGCAGCACGCCGATGGTGTTGGTAAAGCTGGTGGTCAGGCTGCGCGCGCCCACGTGCGGCATGTAGCGCATGCGCTTGACCACCGCCAGGATGTGCTTGCGGGTGTCGTCGGTGATGCTGGCATGGCCGTTCAGCGCGCGCGAAACGGAGGCGACGGAAACGCCCGCCTCTTGTGCCACATCCTTGATGGTGATCGCCATTGATGCCCTTTTAACGAAATGTAACCGGTTACATTGTGATCAAAAAGAAAACCGGCTACGTTTCAACGGGATGTAACCGGTTACATTTGATGTCGCAAAGTCTACGCGCCTTTTGACGAGCCTGTAAAGAGATTTTTGCAATATTGCTCAAAGCTGCTACGATTGGCTTTTTTACAAGCAACTCGCCGGATGAAAACTTTGCTGGCCGCAGCCCTGTTATTGACCGCCTCCACCACCGCTTGCGCCTTCGAGCGCAAGGACTGGCTGGACGACTACGCGGCGCTGAAGACGGCGCTGGAACAGCGCTACGCCAACCTGGCGTGGTTTGCCTCGCCTCAGGGCGGCGTGGACCTGCCGGCGCTCGACCAGCGCACCCGCCGCCTGCTGGACACCGCCGAGGACGAATCCATGGCCAAGGCCGCGCTGTCGGCCTTCGTCAGCGGCTTCCATGACGGCCACTTCTCCTCGGCCGGTTCGGTGCTGCAGCCGAAGATCGCACAACCGCTGGCGCTGCCCAAGGTGGACTACTCGCGCTTGAGCGCCACGCAGGCCTGCGCCGCGCTGGGTTACGGGCCGGTACGCGGCGCGGCGTTCTCGCTGCCGTTCGAGAGCCTGCCGGGCACCGTGCTGGAGGCCGACGGCCTGACGCGCGCCTTCCGCTCCGGCGTGGTCGCGGCGCCGGACGGCACGCGGTTCGGCGTGGTGCGCATCGCCCGCTTCCGCCAGCAGGACGCCTCCCCTGCCGCCTGCGAGCAGGCGTGGTCGGAGCGGCAGGCCAAGGGGGCGATGAGCGAGGCCGATGTCAAGCCGGTCAAGCAGGCCGCCAACGCGGCCTGGCTGCGCACGCTGGCGGCGCAGCTGCGGCGCTTCCACGAGCAGAAGGTGGCGGCGGTGATCGTCGATGTCGGCGGCAACCCCGGCGGCAACGACACCGGCGACTGGGCGGTGCGCCTGTTCACCGCTCGCGATGTGCATTCGGCCCGCATGATGATGAGCGCCGCGCCGCTGGCGGCCATGTATTTCGACGAGCAGCTGGACGGCCTGCGCCAGGCGCAGAAGGAACAGGACCCGACGCCCGAGGCGCGGGCCATGCTGGAGCAATCGATCGCAGCGTTCGAGGCGCGCAAGGCCGGCATCGCGGCGCGCGACTGCGACCTGTCGTGGGCGTGGAGCGAGCAGCGGCCGTGGAAGCCCAATGGGTGCAGCCGCCTGATCGACGCCGGCTACGCCAGCGGCCAGGCCAGCTACCTGCCGCCCAGGGCGTTCGGCAACCTGAAGATCGCCTCCAGCATTTACTGGGCGGCCGAGGTGGATGATCTGCGCGGCGCCTGGAACGGGCCCGTGTACGTGCTGACCGACGGCGGCACCGGATCGTCGGCGGAGATGTTTTCCGCGCTGATGCAGGACGCGGCCGGCGCGCGTATCGTCGGCCGTGCCAGTGCCGGCGACGGCTGCGGCTTCATGGCCGACGCGCCGCCGGTGGTGCTGCCGCACTCGCATCTGCGCTACCGCGTCCCCAACTGCGTGCGCCTGCGGGCCGATGGCAGCGACGAGGTGGCCGGCGTCAGGCCCGACCTGCCTGTCCTGCCGGCCGAAGGCGAAAACGACCGCGAACGCGCCTGGCGCCTGATGGACACGGTGGCGGCCGACCTGCGCGCGCGCAGCGCCAAGCCTTAAAGCGTCTTGACGAACTCGCGTATGCCGCCCAGCAGCATCTCGATCGACATCGCGGTCAGGATCAGGCCCATCAGGCGCTCGAAGGCGGTCATCACCTGAGGGCCCAGCACTTTCTGCAGGCGCTCGGCGCTGAGGAACACCGCCAGCCACACCACGCCCACGGCCGCCAGCGCGGCCACGTGGACCAGCACCTCGCCAGTGCTCTCGCGCGAGAACAGCAGCACCGTGGCCAGCGCCGACGGTCCGGCCAGCGCGGGGATCGCCAGCGGCACGATGAAGGGCTCGCCGCCTTCGGTGCGGCCCAGCACGCCGTCCGGATGCGGGAAGATCATGCGGATCGAGATCAGCAGCAGGATCACGCTGCCGCCGATGCGCAACGACACTTCCGACAACTGCAGCGCGGTGAGGAAGTGGCGGCCGAAGAACATGAACACCAGCAGCAGCACGAAGGCGATCGCGCACTCGCGGATGACGATGCGCGAGCGGCGCGCCACCGGCACCGGGTTGAGCACGCTGGCGAACAGCGGCACGTTGCCGAACGGGTCAGTCACCAGCAGCAGCAGGATGAAGGTCTGGAAAAAATTCTGGGTCATGGCATCTCGAAATCAAAAACAAAAAACGGGAGCCGAAGCTCCCGTTTGCAGTGTACCACCAGATCCAGCTTAAACCGACTTGCGGCGGCGTGCCACCACACCCATCAGGCCCAGGCCGGCCAGCAGCATGGCGTAGGTTTCTGGTTCAGGCACTGGCTGCGCGTAGGTGTAGGTCACACTGGCGTAGCCGTTGAAAGCGGTCACGCTCAGCGACTTGGTGTTGCCCGACGTGCCATTGAAGGACGAGGTGGCGGTGCCAGCCAGGTTGGCGTGAACGGCGCCAACGCCAGAGAACAGCGACAGCGTGTCGGCGTCCGAGAACACTGCCGAATTGCTGAACAGCTTGGCGCCAGGGGCGTAAGTCGCGCCCGACAGGCCGGCGTAGTTGGCGTTGCCGTCAAAGACGGCTTCGACGAAGGTGTTGCTCACGGAACCTTGCAATACAACCAGCGTGCCGGTCGCAGCGCTCAACACCAGTTTTTCGCTGGCGACCGCATCGATCGTCGAGCCCGAGCTGGTGCTCAGGTTTTCCACCTTCAGCGTGGGCGTGAACGAGCTGAACAGGTCAACCTTCACCGATTGCAGGGTGCCCAGCGTGGTGTCGAATTTGGTCAGGTCCAGTACGCCATTGCTCACTTTGGCGTTGGCGATGACGTTGGAATTAACGGTAACGGTCTGGGTAGCTGCGTGGGCAGCGGCAACGCTGGTGAATGCCGCGATGGCGACGAGGGTCTGAGTCAGTTTTTTCATGTTCTATCCGTAGTATGGTCCGGTTTATCGGCAAGCGTATCGTGATCGGGCGGCTCAGGCCTTGCGCGATTTGCGCTTGGCGGCAACGCCTACCAGGGCCAGGCCAGCCAGCAGCATGCCGTAGGTTTCTGGTTCAGGTACTGGAGCGGCGGTATAGGTGTAGGTAACCTTGCCGTAGCCGCCGACCTTGGTCAGGAAGTCCGATTCGACGCCATCGCCGTTGGCTTGGGTGTACGCCTTGGCTGCGAACAGCGTGGCAACGTTGCCGTTACCGGTGAACAGCGACAGGTCGCCGGCGCCGTTGTAGCTGGCGCTGTTCGACATCGAGAAGGCGTTGTTCAGGCTCAGTGTGCCGTTGCCGTCGATGGTCGCGTCCTGGTTCAGCAGCGGGGCCGAAAACAGGACCAGGGCGCTGTGATCCGGACGGTTCAGCCAGACGTCCACGCTCAGGCTGACCGGAACGGTGATTGCGTCATTGTTGTAATTGCTCAGGTCAACCTTGCCGGACACGTCGGCGAACAGATCAAACTTAACGGAGGTCAGCGTCCCCAGCGAAGCATCGAACTGGGCGAAATTCAGCACGGCGGCCAGGTCGGTCTGGGTGCTGGCTACGACATTGCTGGTGAAGGTTTGGGTTGCTGCCGATGCGGTGGCGCAAACGAGGCAGCCGGCCACGAACAGAGCTTGTGCAATTTTATTCAGATTCATAAATGTTCCAATTCAGATTATTTTTTGACAGGGAAATTTGCTTGCCCAGCTAAATGACGTGGCGCGACTTCCAAACTTGAAGTCATCATAACACAAAATATCCTATTGGCATTTCTTTTTGCACATGTAAGAGAACGAATTTGCAACTTTTATTGCTCAAAAGTATTTATTCGTTGTCCAGAACAGACAAATGAAAAAAGCGGCCAGTGGCCGCTTTTCTGCAGAGCAACAAAACAGCTTAGTTGCCGCTCTCGCCCTTCTTGATCCAGGCCGCCAGCTGGTGCGGGCGGATGCCGTCGTAGTCTTCGAACGGCTGGTGGATCCATGGGTTGTGCGGCAGTTCTTCCATCTGGTAGTCCGGCTTGAACACCGAGCTGCCCTTGGTCCAGATCACCGCCGAACGCACTTCGGTCACGCCATCGAAGTTTTCCTTCAGGTGCTTCATCACCTTGACCAGCGTGACGCCCGAATCGGCCAGGTCGTCGACCAGCAGGATGCGGCCGCTCAGCGGGCCCTTGGTCATCGTCATGTATTTGGCGATGTCCAGGTCGCCGCGCACGGTGCCGGCTTCCTCGCGGTACGAGCTGGTCGACAGGATCGCCAGCGGCACGTCGAAGATGCGCGAGAACACGTCGCCGGGACGCACGCCGCCGCGCGCCAGGCACAGCACCTGGTCGAACTTCCAGCCCGACTCGTGCACCTTGAGCGCCAGGCGCTCGATCAGGCGGTGGTATTCATCCCAGGTGACCCAGAGGTGTTTTTCATTGCTTTGTGGGGTCGTCGTCATGACTGATTCCTTTTGTTACCCAGTTACTCGAATGGATGACGCAGCACGATCGTTTCTTCACGATCAGGACCGGTCGAAACCATGTCGACCGGCACGCCGACCAACTCTTCGATACGTTTGATGTAAGCGCGGGCGGTGGCCGGCAGCGCCGCCAGCGACTTGGCGCCCACGGTGCTTTCGGTCCAACCCGGCATTTCTTCGTACACCGGCACGCAACGGGCGGCTTCTTCAGCGCCGGACGGGAAGATGTCCACGGCCACGCCGTCGATGGTGTAGCCGGTGCACAGCTTCAGCGATTCCAGGCCGTCCAGGACGTCCAGCTTGGTCAGGCACATGCCCGTCACGCCGTTGATCTGCACCGAACGGCGCAGCAGCGCCGCGTCGAACCAGCCGCAGCGGCGGGCGCGGCCCGTCACGGTGCCGAATTCGTGGCCCACTTGCGCCAGGTGATGGCCGACGCCTGCATCGGTAGGCAGTTCCGAAGGGAACGGGCCGGAGCCGACGCGGGTGGTGTAGGCCTTGGTGATGCCCATGATGTAGTGCAGCATGTTCGGACCGACGCCGGCGCCGGCGGCGGCATTGCCGGCCACGCAGTTCGACGAGGTGACGAACGGATAGGTGCCGTGGTCGACGTCCAGCAGCGAGCCCTGCGCGCCTTCGAACAGCAGGTTGGCGCCGGCCTTGTGCGCGGCGTACAGCGCGCTCGACACGTCGGTCACCATCGGACGCAGGCGCGGCACGTAGGCCAGCGCGTCTTCCAGCGTCTTCTGATAGTCGACCTTGGGCGCCTTCAGGTAGTTTTCCAGCACGAAGTTGTGGTAGTCCAGGTTCTCGGCCAGTTTTTCAGCGAAGCGCTTTTCGTTCAGCAGGTCGGCGACGCGGATCGCGCGGCGCGCGACCTTGTCTTCGTAGGCCGGGCCGATGCCCTTGCCGGTGGTGCCGATCTTGGCTTCGCCGCGCTTGGCTTCACGGGCCAGGTCCAGCGCCGAGTGGTAAGGCAGGATCACCGGCGCGGCGTCCGACACCTTCAGGCGCGAGGCGACTTCGACGCCGACTTTTTCCAGCTTGTCGATTTCGCGCAGCACGTCCGGCACCGACACCACCACACCGTTGCCGATGTAGCAGGCCACGCCCGGGCGCATGATGCCCGACGGGATCAGCTGCAGCGCGGTCTTGACGCCGCCGATGACCAGCGTGTGGCCGGCGTTGTGGCCGCCCTGGAAGCGGACCACACCTTGTGCATGATCGGTCAACCAGTCGACGATCTTGCCTTTACCTTCATCGCCCCATTGGGTACCGATGACGACGACGTTTTTTGCGTTTTTCTTTGACATCACACTAACCTAAGTTTTTAAGAATCCAGTTGCTACCATTATCGTCGAGTACCAGAGCGCGGTCGCACTCGAACTCGTCCAGCTCGTTGCTGTGACCCGGCAAACTTTGGATCACGACTTCGCCGGACTTGCGCAGTTCGGCGATTTTTTCCTTCAACTCCGGCGCGTTGCCCCACGGTGCGCGGATCGAATGCTTGCGCTCCGCGGTCGGCAACAGGCGCGCCAGTTCGCGCAGGTCGAGCGAGAAGCCGGTGGCGGGACGTGCCCGGCCGAAGGCCTCGCCTACGTGATCGTAACGGCCGCCGCGCGCCACCGCGTTCGGCAGGCCCGGCACGTACAGCGCGAACATCGCGCCGCTTTCGTACTGGTAGCCGCGCAGGTCGGCCAGGTCGATCGCGACTTCGGCGCGGTCTATGGCGGATGCCGCCAGCGCGGCCAGCTCGGCCAGCGCCTTGGCGATGCCCGGCAGGTCCGGCAGCACTTCGCGTGCGCGCTTCAATACTTCGACGTCGCCGTACAGGTTCGGCAGCGCCAGCAGCGCGTCGCGCACGGCCGGCGAATAATCTTGCGTCAGCGCCTGCAGGCCCGGCACGTCTTTGGCGCGCAGCAGCAGGTAAAGCTGGGCTTCGTCCCTCTTGGCGGCGGCGTCGCACTCCAGGATGGCGCGCAGCACGCCGACGTGCGTCAGGTCCAGCCGCACTTCGGTGAAGCCGGCCAGGGCCAGCGAGGCCAATGCCAGTTCCTGGATCTCGGCGTCCGCCTCCAGGCCGGCGTGGCCGTAGATCTCGGCGCCGATCTGCAGCGGCTCGCGGGTGGCGTGCAGGCCCGACGGACGGGTATGCAGCACGCTGCCGGCGTAGCACAGGCGCGTGACCGAGGCGCGGTTCAACAGGTGGGCGTCGATGCGCGCCACCTGGATCGTCATGTCGGCGCGCAGGCCGAGCATGCGGCCCGACAGCTGGTCCACCAGTTTGAAGGTGCGCAGATCGGTGTCCTGGCCGGCGCCGGTCAGCAGCGACTCCAGGTACTCCAGCAGCGGCGGCATCACCAGTTCATATCCGTACAGACGGAAATTATCCAGCATCAGACGACGCAACTCTTCGATCTTGCGTGCTTCCGACGGCAAAACGTCGGCGATATTCTCAGGCAAAAGCCAATTCGGCATGGGGAGGCAGTTTAAAAATGAACAATGTGGCGCACGCGCCGAGGCCCGTGAAGCGGAAGGCCGAACCTGATATTTTACGCGAAAATGCGTTGCGGGAGGGGAAAAAGATACGGGAGTAGCCATTCCCGCCCTGGGCGGAAATGGCTATACAACTTATTTTTTGGCGGGAGCGGCGGCCGGGCCGGCGGCGCCGGAACTCTTGAAGTACTTGAAGAAGTCCGAGCTCGAATCCATCACCATCACGTCGCCGTGGTTCTTGAAGGTTTCGCGGTAGGCCTGCAGGCTGCGGTAGAACTTGTAGAACTCCGGGTTCTTGCCGAACGCTTCGGCGTAGATCGCCGAGGCCTTGGCATCGCCCTCGCCGCGGATCTGCTCGGCGTCGCGGTAGGCCTCGGCCAGGATCACGGCGCGCTGGCGGTCGGCGTCGGCGCGGATCTTCTCGGATTCGGCGTTACCGGTCGAACGCAGCTCGTTGGCCACGCGGGTGCGCTCGGCCTTCATGCGCTCGTACACCGAGTTGTTGATCTGCTCGACATACTCCACGCGCTTGAGGCGCACGTCGATGATCTCAACGCCGATCTGGGCCGATTCCGCCACCACCTTGGAGCGGATCGCTTCCATCACCTTGCCGCGCTGGCCGGAGATCACCTCGCCCACGGTGCGCTTGGTGATTTCCTCGTTCAGCGCCGCCTTGACGATCTGCGACATGCGGTCGCGGGCGCGGCCCTCGTCGCCGCCGAAGGTCACGTAGTACAGCTTGGGCTGGTTCTCGGCACGGCCGATGCGCCACTTGACGAAGCTGTCGACCAGGATGTTCATCTTCTCGGCCGTGATGAAGCGTTCGGCGTCCGGGGTCTCGATGGTCATGATGCGGTTATCGAGGTAGACCACGTTCTGGAACGGCGGCGGCAGCTTGAAATGCAGGCCCGGCTCGCGTATCACTTCCTTGATCTGGCCCAGCGCGAACACGATGGCGTACTTGCGCTGGTCGACCACGAACATGGTGGACGACAGCAGCAGGAACGCGACAAAGGCCGCAATGAGGGTACTGGCTATGCGGTTCATTAACGACCCTCCCGTTCACGTAAGGCATCGCGGGCGCGTGAATCGCGCTGGCGACTGACTTCCACCTGCGGCATCACTTCGGCCGGCAGCGCGGACGACGACGGCGAGGAGGCAGCCTGCGAGGCGGCGCGGGCCGCAGCGGCGGCGCTGTCGGTGGCCGCGGCCTGGGCGATCAATTTATCCAGCGGCAGGTACAGCAGGTTGCTGCCGGACTTGGCGTCGACCATCACCTTGCTGGCGCTGGAGAAGATCTGCTGCATCGTCTCCAGGTACATGCGGTCGCGGGTGACGCCCGGCGCCTTCTGGTACTCGGCCAGCACCTGCTTGAAGCGCGAGGCGTTGCCGGTGGCGTTCTCGGTGATCATGGAGCGATAGCCTTCGGCCTCCTCCAGCAGGCGCGAGGCGCTGCCGCGCGCGCGCGGGATCACGTCGTTGGCGTAGGCCTGGCCTTCGTTCTTCTGGCGCTCGCGGTCCTGCCCTGCCCTGACGGCGTCGTCGAAGGCGATCTGCACCTGCTCGGGCGGCTGCACCGCCTGCAGGGTCACGTTCGAGACCAGCACGCCGGAGGCGTAGCGGTCGAGGATGTGCTGCATCAGCTGCTGGGTTTCGAGGGCGACCTTGTCGCGGCCCTCGTACAGCACGAAGTCCATCTTGTTCTTGCCGACGATTTCGCGGATCGAGGTCTCGGCCACCTGGCGCACGGTTTCCTCTTCGTCGCGGTTGTTCATCAGCCAGGCCACGGGGTCCTTGAGCTTGAACTGCACGGCGAACTGGATGTCGATGATGTTCTCGTCATCGGTGAGCATCAGCGATTCGCGCGGCTGCTTGTTCTTGAGGTCCTTGCGGTAGCCGATTTCCACCATGCGCATTTGCGAGACCCTGACGGTTTCGTCGCTCTGGAACGGATACGGCCAGCGCCAGTTGAAACCGGAACCGGTGGTGTGGCTGACCTTGCCGAAGGTGTAGACCACGCCGGTCTGGCCTTCCTGCACGATGAACGAGCCGCTGGCGAGCCAGATCAGCGCGATCACCGCGCCGATCGCGCCGGCGGTGGCGCGCATGCCGGCCAGGTCGGGACGGCCGCCGCCATTGCTACCGCCGCCGTTGCCGTCGGGACGGTTCTTCTGGCCGAAGAAGCTGTTCAGGCGCTGGTTGAAATCGCGCCACAGCTGCTCCATGTCGGGCGGCCCTTCGCCGGGCTTCTTGCCTTCATTGGCTTGCGGCTTGCGGTCCTGCTTGTCCGAGCCCCAGCGGGGATCGTTCAGCGACAGCTTCAAGCCGAGACGTTTCATAAGTGACGAGACACGCATTAGTGTGATCCGACATGAGTAAGGGTGGGACTGCTATCCGGCTCCGCTGCTTCTTCGCCTGCTTCTTGGTCGGTTTCCTCGCCGGTGTCGTAGGCCTGGTTGAGCCGGGCACCCGGCGCGCTCTTGGCCCATTCGACGATGGCGCCGCGCAAAAGGTCCAGTCCTTGACCGGTGCGCGCGCTGAGGAAAACGCGGGAAATCTTATCATATTCATCCCGCTCGACCGAGGGCTCCAGCCCGGCGGCGTCGATCTTGTTCCACACCAGGATCTGCGGGATATGATCGGCGCCGATTTCCTTGAGCACCAGGTTGACCTGCTCGATCTGCTCCATGCGCACCGGCGACGAGGCGTCGACGACGTGCAGCAGCAGGTCGGCATGAATGGTCTCCTCCAGCGTGGCGCGGAACGCCGCCACCAGCTGGTGCGGCAGCTCGCGCACGAAACCGACCGTGTCCGAGATCACCACGTTGCCCACTTCCTGGCCCATGTAGACGCGGCGCGAGGTGGTGTCCAGCGTGGCGAACAATTGATCGGCGACATAAACCCCGGCCTTGGTGACGGCGTTGAACAGCGTCGACTTGCCGGCATTGGTATAGCCGACCAGCGACACCGAGAACGTCTGGCTGCGGCCGCGCGAGCGGCGCTGGGTTTCATGCTGCTTGCGCAGCTTGTCCAGGCGCGCGCGCAGGGCCTTGACCCGCTCGCCGATCAATCGGCGGTCGGTCTCGAGCTGCGTCTCGCCAGGGCCGCGCAAACCGATACCGCCCTTCTGACGCTCAAGGTGGGTCCAGCCGCGGATCAGGCGCGTGGCCAGATGCTGCAGCTGGGCCAACTCCACCTGCAGCTTGCCCTCGTGGGAGGCGGCGCGCTGGGCGAAGATGTCGAGAATCAGGCTGGTGCGGTCCAGCACCCGGATGTTCAGGCGCTTTTCCAGGTTGCGCTGCTGGGCAGGCGACAAGGCGTGATTGAAGATGACGATTTCAATGCGGTGATCCTGCACGGCCAGGCCGATCTCGTCGGCCTTGCCGCTGCCGACGAAATAGGCGGCGTCCGGTGAGGAACGCTTGGCCGTGATCGTCGTCACCGGTTCCGCACCTGCCGAACGGGCCAGCAGGTTCAGTTCCTCGACGCTGGCGGCAAAGTCGCCTTGACCGAAATCGATACCGACTAGGGCTGCGCGCATACGACGGTCAAGGCTGGGTGAGTTGAAAAGAAGCGGTGTTGCAAGCGCTTATTCCGCGTCGGATTCAATGTTGAGGTTGACGGCGCGTGCCGGTACCACGGTGGAGATGGCGTGCTTATAGACCATCTGGGTCACGGTGTTACGCAGCAGTACGACGTACTGGTCGAACGATTCGATATGGCCCTGCAGCTTGATGCCGTTGACCAGGTAGATCGAGACAGGAACATGCTCTTTGCGCAAGGCATTGAGGAATGGGTCTTGTAACAGTTGCCCTTTGTTGCTCATAACAGCTCCATTTTATGTTGTTGTGTTGGAATTGGAGGCGAAACGCTTAATTTCAAGTACGTGGCCCAGCGAAAGTCAAACAATTTTCGCTGAAACACCGTTCGCCAAGCCGGGAATGGTGCTTCTAAGCCACTGTAACCTGTTTTTGCCTTTTTTGCAGGGCACACCTGCAAAAAAAACCGCTTATTTCGACTGTGTTTTTGCGAATGGATTTTTACCGGTGCGCAGTTCGATGCGCAGCGGCGTGCCCACCAGCTGGAAGGTGTCGCGGAAATGCTTTTCCAGATAGCGCTTGTACGGCTCGCCGACCGCATCCAGGGCATTGCCGTGGATGACGATCACCGGCGGATTCATGCCGCCCTGGTGCGCATAGCGCAGCTTCGGACGGATCGAACCCTTGCGGCGCGGCTCCTGCTTCTCCACGGCCTCGATCAGGGCGCGGGTCAGCTTCGGCGTCGACAGGTTGCACATGGCGGCGGCGTAGGCCGCGTCCACCGACTTCATCAGCGGGCCGATGCCCTGCGACTTCAGCGCCGAGATGAAGTGCATCTTGGCGAAGGACAGGAAGTCCAGCTTGCGGTCGATGTCGATCTTGATTTCATCGCGTTCGTCGCTGCGCAGGCCGTCCCACTTGTTGACGGCGATGACCAGCGCGCGGCCGGTCTCCAGCACGAAGCCGGCGATGTGGGCGTCCTGCTCGGAGATGTCCTGCTGCGCGTCGAGCATCAGCACGACCACGTTCGCTTCCGAGATCGATTGCAGCGTCTTGACGACCGAGAATTTCTCGATCGCCTCGAACACCTTGCCGCGGCGGCGGATGCCGGCGGTGTCGATCAGCGTGTACTGCTTGCCTTCGCGCTCGAACGGAATCTCGATCGAGTCGCGGGTGGTGCCCGGCATGTCGAAGGCGATCACGCGCTCTTCGCCCACCAGGGTGTTGATCAGCGTGGACTTGCCGACGTTCGGACGGCCGACCAGCGCGATCTTGATGCCGTGGTCGGTCTTTTCCAGTTCCTCGGGATCTTCCGGACGCTGGGCGAAGGCCAGGTCCAGCGCCTCCTCCACCAGGTCGGCGACGCCGTCGCCGTGCGCCGAGGAGATCGAGTATGGCTCGCCCAGTCCCAGCTCGTAGAAGTCGGCGACGACCGCGGTGTAGCGCATGCCTTCCGACTTGTTCACGACCAGCATGACCGGACGGCCGCTTTTACGCAGGAAGTCGGTAATGGTTTTGTCATGCGGCGTCAGGCCCTGGCGGCCGTCGACCAGGAACACGACGATGTCGGCTTCGGCCACGGCCTGCTTGGTCTGCAGCGCCATCTGATGCATGATGCCTTCCTTGGCGACCGGCTCGAAGCCGCCCGTGTCGATGACGAGGAAGGGACGTTCGCCGACACGGCCCTCGCCATAGTGACGATCTCGCGTCAACCCAGGCAAGTCCGCCACCAGCGCATCGCGCGAGCGGGTCAGACGATTGAACAAGGTCGATTTCCCTACATTGGGTCGACCCACTAGTGCGATTACCGGCTTCATTTTTTACTCGACCGCGAGAGCGGTCACTGTCCCTGATTGGGTTTGGAAAATCAAATTCGTGCCGGCGATGACAGGGTCCGATTGAATCGGGCTGCCATCGGTCGCGGCGCGACCTATAAGTGCGCCATCTTCCCGCGAGAGCAGATGGACGTAACCCTGGTAGTCGCCGACGGCCACTGCGCGGCCGTAGGAGACTGGCGTCGACAGGCGGCGGTAGGCCAGCTTGTCGTTCTTCCAGGCGTTGCTGCCGTTTTCACGGCTGTAGGCTGCAACTTCGCCTTTGTCGTCGGAGACGAATACAAAACGCTGGTCCACCGCCACGCCGACGTCGGACGAAGCAGGCTTGCTCCAGTGCGGCGCGCCGGTCTGGGCGTCGAAACAGGCCACGCGGCCCTGGTAGGACACGGCGCAGACATCTTTTTCCAGGATCACCGGCGTGCCGGCGATGTCGGTGACGCGTTCCAGTTCGGTGGCGCCGCGCGGTTCGCCGACCACCACTTCAAAGCGCGACAGGCCGGTGGCCAGGGTCAGCGACAGCAGCTTGCCGCCCGGCTGGGCCACGTACACATTCGGGCCGTTGATGACCATGCCCGGCGCGTTGCGCAGGGTCAGAGCCGGCGTCACGCGCGGCACGGTCCAGCGTTTGACGCCGGTCTTGGCTTCGTACGCGGTGATCTGGTTGTCGACGCTGCGCACCACCACCACGCCGCCGCCCACCACCGGCGACGACAGCACTTCGCTGGTCGCCTGGGCTTTCCACAGCGGCTTGCCGTTGGCGTCGAACGCCAGGATGGTGCCCTTGACGCCACCGACCACGATCACTTCGCCGTCGCTGCCGACACCGGCCGTGAGGTCGGAGCCGGTGCGCACGCGCCATTGTTCCTTGCCGGTGGCGACGTTCAGGCGCGCCAGCGCGCCGTCGGCGTCGGCCACGTACAGGCTGTCGCCCACCAGCGCCGGCGTGAAGACGGCGGTGCCGGCCTTGCCGATCGAGTATTTCCAGACCGTCTTGGGCGTGACGCCGCCCTTCAGTTCAACCAGCGGCGCCGGCTGGTTCTTGGTATCTTTGGACGAGAACAAGGAACAACCGGCCAACATCGCAAACACGCTTGCAGCAATAACTTTTTCGGTAATACGCATAAATTTTCAACCTTGATCGTTACGGACATCGTCGCCCTCGCGAAAGCGGGGGCCCATGCTGAATATGCTCAACATGGCTTCCCGCCTGCGCGGGAATGACGGTGGGTTATGCTGCGTCCTTGGCGGCCGGCACGGAGCCGCCGATGGCTTCCAGTTTCAGCTGGATCAGCTGGCGGCCAGGGTTCTTCTTGTCGGTCGCTTCCAGCGCTGCCTGGTAGGCGGCGCGGGCTTCGGTCAGCTTGTTCTGCGCGGCCAGCACGTCGCCCTTACGGTCGGCCACCGAACCGGCGAACTGCGGCGCGACTTCGCCGGCCAGCACTTTCAGCGCTTCGTCGTAGGCTTTCTCGTCCAGCAGCAGGCCAGCCAGGCGTACCTTGGCCACCGCCTTGAACTCGTCGCCGCCGTGTTCCACCGCCCATTGCAGCTGGGCCTTGGCCGATTTCAGGTCGTTGGCCTCGAAGCTGCTCTTGGCCGCCGTCAGCGCGCTCATCGCGGCGTAGGCGGTGCCGCCGAATTTGCTCTCCATGTCGCCGGCGGCGCGCAGCACCTTGGCGTTGTCCTTCGCCTCCACCGCAGCCTGCACCTCGTCGTACAGCGCCGACGCTTGCGCGGCCTGGTTGCCCTGGTATTTATTCCAGCCGACGAAACCCGAATACGCGGCCAGGCCGGCAATCAGCACCCACGAGGTCAGGTTGCCGTATTTGTCCCACCACGCCTTGAGGGTCGCGATTTGTTCTTGTTCTTCGAGATCGTATGCCATGTCAGTTCGTCTACTCGTTATAGGTTATAAAAAAACGGCTTAGTGATTGCAATGCTCGTCGTGCACGTGGTGGTGATGGTCGCCGCTGTCGGTGATCTGGTCGACCACGAAATCGACGACGTCGTCGAACGGCACCGTCGACTGCTGCTGGGCGCCCTCTTCCCCGCGCATCGCCTTGACGCTGGCGGTGTGGTTGGCCACTTCGTCCTCGCCGATGATGACGGCGAAGGTCGCGCCGCTGCCGTCGGCTTTCTTCATCTGCGTCTTGAAGCTGCCAGGGCCGTTCGCGGTCGAGGCGTGCATGACCACGTCCAGGCCGGCGTCGCGCAGGCGCTCGCCCAGCACGAACGCTTGCAGCTGCGCGGCCTCGCCCTGGTGCACCAGGTAGACGTCGCACTGGTCGGGCGCGTCCGGCTCGCCGGCTTCCTTCATCAGCTCCAGCAGGCGCTCGATGCCCATCGCGAAACCGACGGCGGGCGTCGGCTTGCCGCCGAAGGAGGCGATCAGCGGATCGTAACGGCCGCCGGCGCACACGGTGCCTTGCGAGCCCAGTGCGTCCGTCACCCATTCGAACACGGTGCGGTTGTAGTAATCGAGGCCGCGCACCAGGCGCGGGTTGATCACGTACGGGATGTTGTTGTGGTCGAGGATCTTGCGCACGCCGTTGAAGTGGGCCAGCGATTCCTCGCCGAGGTACTCCAGCAGCTTCGGCGCGGCGTTGACCATCTCCTGCATCGCCGGGTTCTTGGTGTCCAGGATGCGCAGCGGGTTGCTGTGCAGGCGGCGCTTGGCTTCGGCGTCGAGGATGTCCTCGTGCTTTTCCAGGTAGGCGATCAGGTCGACGCGGTGGCGCGCGCGCTCTTCGGCGTCGCCGATCGAGTTCAGTTCGAGGCGGATGTTTTCCAGGCCCAGGTCATCCCACAGGCGGCGGCACATCATGATCATTTCGGCGTCGACGTCCGGGCCGTTGAAGCCGACCGCTTCGCAGCCGAACTGGTAGAACTGGCGATAGCGGCCGCGCTGCGGACGCTCGTGGCGGAACATCGGGCCGGTGTACCACAGGCGCTTCGGACCTTCGTAGACCAGGTTATGCTCGATCACCGCACGCACCACGCCGGCCGTGCCTTCGGGGCGCAGGGTCAGCTTGTCGCCGTTCATCGAGTCCTCGAACGAGTACATTTCCTTTTCCACGATGTCGGTCACGGCGCCGATGGCGCGCGAGAACAGCGCGGTGTTTTCCACGATGGGCGTGCGGACCTGCTGGAAGCCGTAGCTCTGCACCACCGATTGCGCGGTGTTCTCGAACAGCTGCCACAGATGGGAGTCGGTCGGCAGGATGTCGTTCATGCCTTTGACGGCGGTGATTTTTTCAGTTTTGGACATATTCTTTACTGTAGTTCTTCTTAACGTAATTCAGCACGATTTCCTGGAACTCTTCAACGATGCGCTCACCGCGCAGCGTGGCGAACTTGGCGCCGTCGACAAACACAGGCGCGGCCGGCGATTCGCCGGTACCCGGCAGGCTGATGCCGATGTTGGCATGCTTCGATTCGCCGGGGCCGTTGACGATGCAGCCCATCACGGCCACGTTCATCGCCTCCACGCCCGGGTAGGTCTTTTTCCATTCCGGCATCTGGTCGCGCAGATAGGTCTGGATGTTGTCGGCCAGTTCCTGGAAGGTGGTCGAGGTGGTGCGGCCGCAACCCGGGCACGCGATCACCATCGGCGTGAATTTGCGCAGGCCCATGGTCTGCAGGATCTCCTGGCCGACCACCACTTCCTTGGTGCGGTCGCCGCCCGGTTCCGGCGTCAACGAGATGCGGATGGTGTCGCCGATGCCCTCTTGCAGCAGCACCGACAGCGCGGCCGTCGAGGCGACGATGCCCTTGCTGCCCATCCCCGCCTCGGTCAGGCCAAGGTGCAGCGGATAGTCGCAGCGCTTGGCCAGTTCGCGGTACACGGCGATCAAATCCTGCACGCCCGAGACTTTGCACGACAGGATGATCTTGTCGCGGCCCAGGCCCAGTTCCTCGGCGCGCACGGCGTTCTCGATGGCGGAGGTGATCAGCGCCTCGTACATCACCGCCTGTGCGGACCACGGCTCGGCGCGGCCGGCGTTTTCGTCCATGATGCGGGCCAGCAGCGCCTGATCCAGGCTGCCCCAGTTGACGCCGATGCGCACCGGCTTGTCGTAGCGCGCGGCCACTTCGATCATCTGCGCGAACTGCGTATCACGCTTGGCGCCCTTGCCGACGTTGCCCGGATTGATGCGGTACTTCGACAGCGCCTTGGCGCAGTCGGGATATTCGTTGAGCAGCGTGTGGCCGTTGTAGTGAAAGTCGCCGACCAGCGGCACGTCGATGTCCATCTTGTCCAGCTGCTCGCGGATGTACGGCACGGCGGCGGCGGCCTCGGGACGGTCCACCGTCAGGCGCACCAGCTCCGAACCGGCACGCGCCAGTTCCTTGATCTGGATGGCGGTCTCGATCACGTTGGCGGTGTCGGTATTGGTCATCGACTGCACCACCACGGGGGCGTCGCCGCCCACCCAGATCTTGCGCTGGCCGTGCGAAACCAGCACGCTGCGGCTGGCGCGGCGATTCGATGGTCCCGAAGGAATAGCTGTTTGCGTTGAAGACATGATCGTTCTATTCGTACTCGTTTAACTTATTTGATGTTCACGCGCGAGATCGTGCCGCCGGCGACCGGCGGCAGCGGCAGCGGCGCACCGCCCAGCGTCGCTTCCACGCCGCCCGGTTTGCCGACGATCAGCAGCGCCGGGTCCTTGATGTCGAAGGTCTCGGTGCTGCCGGCTTTCACCAGGCGCGAAATCAGCGGCGTGGTGCCTGGGCGGCGGATCTCCACCCACGAATCCTGCGTTACCTTCAGCACCAGCTGGTTGCCGCTGGCGGCCACCGGTGCGGCGGCTGGTGGCGATACCTGTGCCACCGGCGCGGCCGGAGCCGGAGCTACCGGTGCGGGCGCTGGTGCGGCGGCCGGCGGCGTCGTTTGCGCGGCGGCCGGCGCGGCGTCGTTGCTGGTCCCACCAGGCGGCGGCACGGAAATCAGTGGCACGCTTGGCGACTGCAACGGCGCGGTCTCCTGGCCTGGCTTGACCAGCGTGGTCTCGATCGGCGCGACGGCGGCTTCGGCAGGCTTGGACGCCTCGGCGGCCGCGCTGGCTGGCGCTTCCTTGCCCGCGCGCTGGAACAGCGTGGCCGGAATCAGGCCGGCCTGGTAGGCGTACGCGCCGGCGGCGGCAACCACCACCACGGCCGCTGCGCCCACCAGCCATGCGGTGGGCGTCGACGAACGGCCGGTCATCGACGGGAAGCGCGACTCGGTGAAGGTGGCCGCGATTTCCTTGCGCGGCGGCGCCGCTTCATGGCTGGTCGGCGAGATCACTTCGATCATCGCCACCAGCGGCGTGGCGTCGATCTTCACGACCTTGGCGTAGGCGCGCACGAAACCGCGCACCACGGCCATGTTGGGCAGCGCGGCGTAGTCGCCCGCTTCGAGCGCCTTGACCTGGCGCGGCGCCAGTTTCAGCTGGTCGGCAATCTGTTCGACCGTCAGCCCCATCGCTTCGCGCTGGGCCGCCAGTTGTGCTCCGGGCGTGGCCAGGCTGCTGCCCTGGTCCTTTGGCGGTTCTGCCCACTCTGAATTCATTGGTATCCCTGTTTCACTCATCAAACGCCCCACGTTGATAAGCAGCATACTCGGCCGAACCGGGGTGGTGGCGGCGCAATTGCGTCGCCCAGCCAGCTTCCGCACCGGTGTCGCCCAGCTTATGCTGCACCTTAATCCCGAGCCACAGCACGTCGGCCGTCAGGCTCTCCATCTTTGCCACCTTGTTCAGACGGGTAATGAAGAAATTGGCGCGGATATAATCGCGCTTTTCAAAATAAACCCGCGCCAGATTGGCGTTGGTGGCCGGCAGGTCGGGCGTCAACTGCAAGGCTTGCAGCAGATAACGCTCCGCGCTGGCGTAATCCTTGATCTTCAATGCGCAGGAACCGGCATTGTTCGCGGCGTTGGCCGGCGAACGGTAGGCGTGGTTGGCGAGGGCCGCGTCGAACAGCGGCAAGGCCTCGGCCACCCGGCCGGTCTGGCACAGGAAGGACCCGTAATTGTTGGCCAAATCCGGGTTGGCCGGCGCCAGTTTGCGGGCCCGCACGAAGTTGTCCTCGGCCAGCGCGGTCTCGCCCATGGCCTGGTAAATCAGGCCGCGCATGCCGTAGCCGTCGGCGTAATTCGGGTCGGCGGCCAGCGCCAGCTTGACTTCGTCCAGCGCGAACGGGTACTGGCCCTGTTCGTAGTAGCCGACCGCCAGCTGCATGCGGATGTCGACCTTGCGCTGGGCCGCGGTCTGGTCGGACACCGTCGCCAGCTCGGCCTGGCCGCTCTTGCCGCGTTCAGGTCCCGGCGACGCGCAGCCAGCCAGCGCCCCTGCCGCGCACAAGGCGGCGAGACTGAGCCGGCTCCGCTGCACCAGGAAGGTCATCAGGAACGGATCTCCACGATCTTGCCGAAGTTGGCGCCGAATTTTTGCTGGTATTCGGCCATCTTCTCCATGCGCTGGGCCACCTTGGTACGGTCCTGGACTTCGCCGGCCAGCTGGCCGCAGGCGGCGTCGATGTCGTCGCCGCGCGTCTTGCGGATGGTGGTGACGATGCCGCCGTCGACCAGGATCTGGGCGAAGGCCTTGATGCGCGGGTTCTTCGAGCGCAGCAGGCCCGATTCCGGGAACGGATTAAATGGAATCAGGTTGAATTTGCAGTTGACGCCGAACTCGCGGTCCTGCACCAGGGCCAGCAGTTCGCGGGCGTTCTCGTCGGAGTCGTTGACGCCGTCGAGCATGCAGTACTCGAAGGTGATGAAGTCGCGCGGCGCAAATTCCAGGTAGCGCTTGCAGGCGGCCATCAGCTCCTTGAGCGGATATTTTTTGTTCAGCGGGATCAGGCTGTCGCGCAGCGGATCGTTCGACGCGTGCAGCGAGACGGCCAATGCCACCGGCACTTCCTGCGACAGCTTGTCCATCATCGGCACCACGCCGGAGGTGGACAGCGTGACGCGGCGGCGCGACAGGCCGTAGGCGTTATCGTCCAACATCAGCTTGAGCGCGGTGGCGGTCGGCTCGAAGTTCAGCAGCGGCTCGCCCATGCCCATCATGACCACGTTGGTGATCTGGCGCTCGCCCTTCGGGCCGGGCTCGATGCCCTTGGTGCGGCGCAGTTCGAACTCCGCCATCCACAGCTGGCCGATGATCTCGCCCACGGTGAGGTTGCGCGAGAAGCCCTGCTTGCCGGTCGAGCAGAAGCGGCAGTTGACGGCGCAGCCGGCCTGGGTGGAGATGCACAGCGTGCCGCGGTTTTCTTCCGGGATGTACACGGTTTCAACCGCGTTGCCGTTGCCGACGTCGACCAGCCATTTGCGGGTGCCGTCGGTGGACGTGTGGTCGCTGATGATGGCGGGCGCCGTGACGTGGGCGCGGGTTTTCAGTTTGTCGCGCAGCGACTTGGCCAGATCGGTCATGCTGTCGAAATCCGACGCACCGAATTGGTGGATCCAGCGTTGCAGTTGCTTGGCGCGGAACGGCTTCTCTCCCAACTCGGCGCAATAAGCGATGAGCTGCGCGGGATCGAAGTCCAGCAAGTTGGTCGAAGTAGCGTTCATATTCAGGTTCAAAACAGTTCTAGAAAATTCCGTTTCCGCACGCGCTGTACAAGGCGGCGGAAACGGTGGTCTTACAAAAAATTACTTACCGAAGAAGTAAGCGATTTCAACAGCAGCAGCTTCAACAGCGTCGGAACCGTGAACAGCGTTGGCATCGATCGAGTCAGCGAAGTCGGCGCGGATGGTGCCTTTTTCTGCTTTCTTAGGATCGGTGGCGCCCATCAGTTCGCGGTTCTTCAGAACTGCGTTTTCGCCTTCCAGGGCCTGGATCATGACTGGGCCGGAGACCATGAAGTCAACCAGGTCCTTGAAGAAACCGCGCTCTTTGTGAGCGGCGTAGAAGCCTTCGGCCTCTTCACGCGACAGCTGCTTCATCTGAGCGGCAACGATCTTCAGGCCAGCGCCTTCGAAACGGCTGTAGATTTGGCCGATTACGTTTTTAGCGACTGCGTCTGGTTTGATGATCGACAGGGTGCGTTCGATTGCCATTTAAAAAACTCCAATAAAAAGAAAGGTTTAAAACAAAATTGATAACTCAATCAACCTTTGATTTTACCATAGAACACCCCATATACCGAGAATCAGGCATAGATAAGCTTGCAAGACCGGCCATATTTGCCGCCCAGGCGGGTAAATATTGGGAGGATGGCCAGATTAAGCCATCTTTAAGCGGGTATCGGGGGCAATTTTGCGCATTTTTACCCCGGCGTGCTATGCTTTTGGCAAGCGGTATTCGAATCACTCTGAAGGAGGTTCTTTATGAACAATATGCAAAACACCTACGACCTGGCGGGAAGCCGCTCGGTCCAGCACGCTGTGCTGCGCAACACCTACTGGCTGCTCGCGCTGTCCATGGTGCCGACCATTTTTGGCGCGGTGCTGGGGGTAGGCCTGCAGTTGCCACTGGGCGGCGGGTTGATGACCCTGCTGTTCCTGGCCGTCGCCTTCGGTTTCATCTGGGGCATCGAAAAGAACAAGGATTCCGGCGTGGGCGTGGCCCTGCTGCTGGGCTTCACGTTCTTCATGGGGTTGATGCTGACGCCTATCCTGTCGTTCACGCTGCGCTCCTACACCAACGGCGCCTTCCTGATCATGACGGCGTTCGGCGGCACGGCCACCGTGTTCGCGGTGCTGGCCACCGTGGCCACCGTCTCCAAGCGTGACTTCTCGGGCATGGGCACGTGGCTGTTCGCCGGCGTCATCGTCCTGCTGCTGGCGTCGCTGGCCAACATCTTCCTGCACATCCCGGCCATGTCGCTGGTGATTTCGGTGATCGCCGTGGCAATCTTCTCGGCCTACATCCTGTACGACGTGCAGCAGATCATCAACGGCGGCGAGACCAACTACATCCGCGCCACGCTGAACATCTACCTGGACGTGTACAACATCTTCGTCAACCTGTTGCGCCTGCTGGGCATCTTCGGCGGCAGCCGCGACTAAGCGTAGCAGCCACCCCATCGAAAGCCGGCCCAGCGCCGGCTTTTTTTATTGCGCAATCGTTGGGATCAAGCGAGGTTGAACACGCCCATCGATTCGACGTGCGAGGTGTGGGGGAACATGTTGACCACGCCAGCCTTGTCGAGCACGTAGCCGGCGTTGACCAGGATGCCGGCGTCGCGCGCCAGCGTGGACGGGCTGCACGAGACGTAGACGATGCGCTTGGGCAGCAGGTCGGCGCGGGTCTGACTCAACGCCACCAGCGCTTCGCTCAGCGCCATGGCGCCGTCGCGCGGCGGATCGATCAGCATGCGGTCGAACTTGCCGAGCGCGACCAGGTCGTCGGCCGTCACCTCGAACAGGTTGCGGGTGTAGAAGGTGGTCTTGTCGGACAGGCCGTTGGCCTTGGCGTTGTCCAGCGCACGCTCGGTCAGCGAGGTCGCGCCTTCGATGCCGACCACTTCGCGTGCCTGCGTGGCCAGCGGCAGCGTGAAGTTGCCCAGGCCGCAGAACAGGTCGGCCACGCGGTCTTCCGGCTGCACTTCCAGCAGGCGCAGGGCCTTGGCCACCAGCACGCGGTTGATGTAATGGTTCACCTGCGTGAAGTCGACCGGCTTGAACGGCATCTTGATGCCGAATTCCGGCAGCAGGTAGTACAGCTCAGGGCCCAGCGGGTAGTACGGCGCCGCCGTTTCAGGGCCCTTGGTCTGCAGCCAGAACTGCACCTGGTGCTGGTCGGCGAAGTCCTTCAGCTTGACGTCGTCGCCGGCGCCCAGCGGCGACATGATGCGCAGCACCAGCGCGGTCACACCCTCGCCGATCGCCACTTCGATCTGCGGCACCTGGTCGAACAGGGTCAGCGAACCGATCAGCGCGCGCAGCGGCAGCAGCAGGTCCGACACGTGCTTGGGCAGGATCTGGCAGCTCTGGATGTCAGCCACGAAGATCGAGCGCTTTTCCTTGAAACCGACCAGCACGGTATTTTTCTTGGCCACGTGGCGCACCGACAGGCGGGCGCGGTAGCGGTAGCCCCAGGTCGGGCCGTACATCGGGCGCATCACCGTCAGCGGGCGCACCTTGCCGATGTGCTGCAGGTTATCTTCCAGCACGCGCTGCTTGATCGCCACCTGCGCGGTCGGCTCCAGGTGCTGCATGGAGCAGCCGCCGCACATGTCGAAGTGCGGGCACTTGGGCGTCACGCGCATCGGCGATTCGCGCAGCAGTTCGTCCATGCGCGCCATTTCCCAGTTTTTCTTCTTCTTGAACGTGGTGAAGCGGACCGTCTCTCCCGGCAAGGCGCCTTCGACGAACACTACTTTGCCTTGGGAGCCGTCTTCATTTTCCAGATGGCCGACGCCGCGGGCGTCCATATCGAGCGACTTGATGAAGATAGTATTTTCTTGCATAACGTTCAATTCAAAAAGGGAATGGCTAGCGCCGGCGCACGATGGCCGGGGCCGACATGATAGCAGAATGGGAAGAGACTACAGCAGGGAATCGCGCACCACGCCGCGCGCGGCCATGGCCCGTTTCAGCTTGACCAGCGCTTCCTGCTGGATCTGGCGCACGCGCTCGCGGGTGACACCCATCTCCTCGGCCAGCGTTTCCAGCGTGGCCGGATCGTCGTTGTCCAGGCCGAAGCGGCGCATGATGACGATGCGCTGCTTGTCCGGCAGCTTGGTCAGCCAGTCGCGCACCAGCAGCGTCATTTCGTGGTGCTCGGCGCGCGCGTCCGGACTGTCCTCGGCGTCGCCGGGCAGCATGTCCATCAGCGACGATTGCGGATCGTTGTCCAGCGGCGCATCGAGCGAGGTGGCGTGCTCGGACAACGCCAGGATGTCCTGCACCTCCTCCACCGGCCGGCCGACCAGCTCGGCGATGTCTTCGGCGGTGGCGTCCTTGCCGTTGTGGTGCTGGGCTTCAAGGTGGTATTTGCCGCGCAGGATCTGGTTCAGCTCGCGCACCATGTGCACCGGCAGGCGCACCGTGCGGGCCTGGTTCATGATGGCGCGCTCGATGCTCTGGCGTATCCACCAGGTGGCGTAGGTGGAGAAGCGGAAGCCGCGCTCCGGCTCGAACTTGTCGATGGCGCGCATCAGGCCGATGTTGCCCTCCTCGATCATGTCGAGCAGGACCACGCCGCGGTTGATGTAGTGCTTGGCGATGGAGACCACGAGCCGCAAGTTGTGCTCGATCATGGTCTGGCGGGCGGAGAAATCGCCGGCCTTGGCCAGCGTGGCGTAGTGCACTTCCTGCGGCGCCGTCAGCAGCGGCCGGGTGCCGATCTGGTTCAGGTAGTGCTGGGTGGTGTCGGTCGACAGCTCGGCCGCCAGCACTTTTTTCAGTTCGTCGACGCTTTCGAGCACCGCGCCCGGCTCGACGGCCCCGGCCTCGCCATCCGCGGATTCGATGGCGACATCATCATTGCTCTCGTCCGGGAATTCGTCCGGGGCCGAGTCGTCATCCATCGAATCGTGCGGCGTCTGTGTCATGGCTCAGCTACCGGTTAGGCAGGAATCTGGACGGGTCGACCGGCTTGCCTTGCTGCCTGATTTCAAAGTGCAGCTTGACGGAATCGGCATCGGAATCGCCCATCTCGGCAATCATTTGTCCCTTGTTCACGCTCTGGCCTTCCTTGACCACAATGGTGCGATTGTGGGCGTAGGCCGACAACAAGCTATTACTGTGCTTCACAATAACGAGATTACCATAACCACGGATGCCGCTGCCGGCATACATCACTTTTCCGGCGCCGGCAGCCACGACTTGCTGGCCCGCCTTGCCGGCGATGTCCACGCCCTTGTTCTTGCCTTCGTCGAAAGTGGCGACGACACGGCCTTCGGACGGCCACATCCAGCTCAGTTTTTCATCCTCGGCGCTGGCGGCAACCGCAGCCGCGGCAGGCGGCGCGGCCGTCACGGCGGGCGACGGCGCCGGGGCAGGCCTGACGCTGGCTTCAGCCTTGCCGTTGCCATTGCCGTCGGCGCGTTGCAGCTCGGCCAGCGCGCTCTCCGAGTACGGCTTTTTCTCGCCCTTCGGCTCGGTCTTCTTGACCACCGGCGGTGGCGGCGGCGTTTTGTCCACCGGCGGCATGACGATGGCGCCGGTCTGCACGCCGTTCGATGCGCTATCCGGCGGCAACACGCGCAGCACCTGGTCGACCTTGATGTCGTTCGGATTGGACAGGTTGTTCCAGGTCACCAGGTCGCGGTAGTTCTGGCCGTATTCCAGCGCGATGCGGATCAGCGTGTCGCCTTTTTTAACCGTGTACAGGCCGCGCTCGTCGCGGGCGATCTGCGCCGTTTCGCTGGGGGTGGCGGGCTTGACTGGCGGCGGAGGGCTGCGGTCGACAACCGGCGCCTGATTCGGGGTGGTGGTGCAAGCGCTCAATAAAGCAAGCGCGAAGCTCAATGCGAGCAAGTTACTTTTGTTTGTCATTCTCATCTTAGTCTAAGGGTACGGGCACGTCATATCGTGCCCGGACGCAGCGGGACGAAGTGGCAATCTTCCAGCGTAACGCTGGCCCACTCCGCCTTGCCGGTGCGTGTAATTAATTCCAGGTGCTGCGCGCGGGCGCCCACCGGCGCCACCAGACGGCCGCCTATGGTCAGCTGTTCCAGCAGTGCTTGTGGCACCTCCAGGCCGGCCGCGGCCAGGATGATACCGTCGAACGGGGCCGCTTGCGGCAGGCCAAGCATACCATCTCCGTAATGCAAACGCAGGTTCGGCACGCGCAGCGGGCGCAGGTTGGCCTTGGCCAGCTCGTGCAACGGCTTGATCCGCTCGATCGAATACACCTCCTGCGCCACGCAGGACAGCACCGCCGCCTGGTAGCCGCAGCCGGTGCCGATCTCCAGCACCCGCTGCAGCGGGCCGCCGTTGCGCATCACCTCGATCATGCGCGCCACGATGTAGGGCTGGGAGATGGTCTGGTGGTGGCCGATCGGCAGCGAGGCGTCGATGTAGGCCTGCGAGGCCAGCGCCTCGTCCATGAACATGTGGCGCGGCACGCTTTCCATCGCGCCCAGCACCACCGGGTCCTTGACGCCCTGTTTGGCGATGCGCTGCACCATGGCGCGGCGCACCGCGTCCGACACCAGCGGATTGCCGCGCGGCGCCTGGACCGGCACCGGCTGCGCCCGCTCCATGGCGTAGCTGTGCGACTTGGACGGCGCCGCCACCGGCCGCGCATTGGAATAACCGTGCTGGGGCGGCACATGGCGGGCCGCGTTCTGGGTGGCGGTCTGCGGCGTGGCCACCGGCGCGAACACCGTCGCCTTCTTGGCCCCCTTATCGACTACCGAGGATAGCGGGAGGGGAAAGCTACGGTTCTTGTCGGTCATGCCAGGGCCTTTGCCAGTGCATCGAGTTGAGTTTTGTGGGTCAGGTCGATCTGCAGCGGCGTGATCGAGGTCCGTCCCTGGGCGCAGGCATGGAAATCCGTGCCCTCCCCCGCATCCTTGGTCGCGCCCGGCGGACCGATCCAGAAGATTTCCTTGCCGCGCGGATCCGTGGCCCGTATCACGGGCTCGGCCTGGTGGCGCCGGCCCAGCCGGGTGGCGACCGGCGCGGTCAGCTGATCATAGGGCCGGTTCGGGATATTGACGTTCAACAGATACGGCGCCGGCAAGGATCCATAATAGCGCTGGATGATGTCGCGCGCATGACGGGCCGCGTCGTCGATGTGCTCCCAGCCGTAGGCGCCCTGCGAGAAGGCGATGGCCGGGATGCCGAACAGATAGCCCTCGGTGGCAGCGGCGACGGTGCCGGAGTACAGCGTGTCGTCGCCCATGTTGGGGCCGTTGTTGATGCCGGACACCACGAGGTCCGGCTTGTAGTCCAGCATGCCGGTCAGCGCGACGTGCACGCAGTCGGTCGGCGTGCCGTTGACGAAATAGAAACCATTGGCCGCCTGCTGCACCGACAGCGGCCGGTCCAGCGACAGGGAATTGGAGGCGCCGGAGCGGTTGCTGTCCGGCGCCACGACCACGATGTCGGCGATGGGGGCAAGGGCCTGCGCCAGCGCGTTGATGCCCGGCGCCAGGTAGCCGTCGTCATTACTGATCAGGATTCTCATACGGAGATTTTACCTGAAGCAATGGCCTCGCTGCGCGTGCCGGCCGCCTCCGAACCAGATAAATTTACGCTAGCGCGACGGCGGCCTCCCGACGGACAAATGACCGTCCAGCGCCATCAATTCCTCGGTGGCGCGGGTCCACAGGTCGCTCGGGTGGCGGCCGCTGCGCGGGCGGGGCTGCCGGGACAAGGCGTCGCCGTAGTCGGCCATGGCCACGTCCTGATGCAGCTCGGGCACCAGCACCGGCTCGCCGATCCGGCCAACCACCGGGCCGCCCAGCTGCGCGCGCACGTCGGCCAGTTGCGCGCGCGCCTTGCGGGTATCCGCGTGATCCGGCCCGAGACGCCGGAGCTGGGCCTGATAGACGGCGTCGAACAGGCTGCTGGCGGCGTCCAGCTCCTGCATCCGCAGCAAGGTGCACGCCAGCGCAGTCTTGCTGCGCAAGGTGTCGGCGTGCTCGGCGCCCAGCAGCCGCTTGCGGGCGGCCAGCACCTGCTCCTGCGCCGCGCGGGCCGGCTCGCTGTCGCCGCGCCGGAACAGGATGTCGGCCCGGTCGGCTTTGCAGGCCAGCGTCAGCAAGTGTTCCGGGCCCAGCAAGCGCAAGTAAACTTCCAGCACCGCGTCCATGATGGTCAGCGCCTCGGCCGGGCGCCCCTGCTGGGTCAGCGTCGCGGCCAGGTTGGCGCGCGCCGCCAGCGTATCGAGGTGCTCCGGCCCGAGCAGCCGCGTGCGCGCCTCGACAATACATTCTTCGAGGAACTGCGCCTCGTCCAGCTGCCCCTGCAGGCGCAGCACGCCGGCCAGGTTGCTCTTGCTCGCCAGCGTGTCGGGGTGGTCTTCGCTCAGCCCTCGCTGGCGCAAGCTCATGCTTTCCTCGAAACAGGTCAGCGCCTGACGCAGCCGGCCATCGCGGCGATACAGCTCGCCCAGCAGATTGAGGTCGCGCGCCAGCGGTTGCGACAGCGCGCGCACGCCGCCCTCGTCCAACGCCCGGCGGGAATCGCCGATGGAGGCCAGCAGATGGATCTCGCGGCTCGATTGCCATGGGAAATAACCTCCGGCCAGCCAGTCCAGCAAGGCTTCGAAGGTACGTGTCAGCGAGAAGCGGTCGCCGCCTTGGTCGATCCGCACCGCCAACTGCTCGCCGTAAGCGAAGGTGCGCGTCTGTTGCAGCTGCACTTCGTCGAAATAGCTCTCCAGCGACATCTGCGGCATGCCGTAACAGGAACTGAGCAGCTGTTCGAAGATCGGCTGGTAGCCCTGTATGCGCTGTTGCTGGTCGCCGCGCCGCCACTGGGCGCGCTGCACACTGTCGCTCATTTCGATGCGTGATGGCAGAGGATAGACCATCAATGGCCGCTGTTCATCCTCGTGGCTGCGGCGGTAGGCGGTTGCGCGCGTGACCAGGGCCTGCACGCCCTCCAGGCTCTGCCGGTTAGGCGTGAACACCACCACCAGCTTGCGCGGCAACAGGGTAGTGCAGATGCCGGCGCTGTCGGTACGGCCGGTGCGGGAATCGACCAGCACGTAACGGAAATACCGCGCCAGATTATCGGCGAAGCAGCGGAACAAGGCCGGGCAACTGTTGAACAGCTCGTCCCAGTGCATCGCAGCCAGACGCTCGCCGTAGCTGTCGTCGAAGCGGCCGGCGCGCATCAGGTACAACTGGCTGCCCTGGTCAACCCGGCTCACATATTGCTCCCAGCCGACGGCGGCCAGCACCTCCCGCGCCAGCTCGTCGCCGTCCAGCGCGGCGGCGCCCTTGCGGCGGCGCGCCAGTTGCTCACGGCAAGCCTCGAACAGCTCCAGAACACCCGGCTTGTCCTCGTGGTGGTCGAAATAGTGATGCAGCCCCGGCGCCTCCAGGTCCCAATCGATCATCAATACCGGGGTGGTGGCGTTTTGTTGACGCGCCAGCAACACCGCGATATTGGACAGGGCCATGGTGCGCCCGGTCCCGCCCTTGTAGGAATAAAAAGTGACAACTTCGCCGGTTCCAGTCAACGGCGGCAGCGACAAGGCAGTGATGTCCATGGCAAACCTTTAGCGTGGGAAGTGTGGAGGAGGAATGGCACGCCATTCCGGCGGAATATCCGGCATGACAAAACGTCCACAGTCATGCTCCGGCGGCGTGCATCGTTTTAAGTGGTGGTAATGCTGGGCAATGCGCAACACGATTTTTTCTATGTCTGGAAGAAACTCCGGGTTGGTTTTGAGGTCGCCACTGGCCAGCGTGTAGCGGGAGAAGTCCACGTACATGCCCGGCCCGGCGATTTGCGGCGGCAAGCCGTCCGGGTGGCGGGTCATGACAACCGGGATGATCAGGTGGCTGGGCAGCGCGTACCACTGCTTGCGCTCGCTTTCAATTAGTTGCATTGCTGCAAACTCGCGGCGGGTGTAGGGGTGCGCTTCGTACTTAGGTGTATAAATGACAATCATGCAGGCGCTCTCACACATCGCGCGCGCGATCTTCTGGTCGAGGTCGTCTCCGCCGCCGAGTTGCTCACTATCAACAAAGAGCTCGTTCTCGTTGTCGAAGTGGGGCTCCAGGTAACATTTGAGCGCTTCGATCAAATCGTTCTTGAACTTGCTCATGTACGCGTGATGGCCGTGTGCATAACTGAAAAAGCAGCCGTGACGGATAGTCATGACATCCTCCGTTGCCGCCCTACAGAGGTACGGCGTTTAACCAACTCTAACAATCCCCTCGGCAGACACCTTGAGCGAACGCAAACGTGCGATAGCCCGAACTTTGCGCAAACCGGTGGCGCTTTCGGGTATCATAAAAATCTAACGATCGTTCTATTTTTAACCAAGGAGACCACCATGAAAGCTGTCGTATGCCAGGCCTGGGGATTGCCGGACACCCTCGCCGTCCAGGAATTGCCCGACCCGCAAGCCGGTCCGGGACAGGTTGTGATTGATGTCAAAGCGGCCGGCGTCAACTTTCCGGACGTGCTCATCATTCAAGGCAAGTATCAATTCAAGCCGGAATTGCCCTTCGTTCCGGGCAGCGAAGTGGCCGGCGTGGTGCGCTCGGTTGCTGACGATGTGACAACTTTCAAGCCGGGCGACAAGGTCATCGCCTTCACTTCGACCGGTGGTTTTGGGCAACAATTAGTGGCGCCCGTGCAAGCCCTGGCGCCCATGCCGCCGGGCATGGATTTCGAGACGGCGGCCGCGATTACCCTCACCTACGGTACCTCGCATCATGCGGTGGTGGACCGGGCCGCGCTAAAAGCTGGCGAGACCATGCTAGTACTTGGCGCGGCTGGGGGTGTGGGGCTGGCCGCGATCGAGATAGGCAAAGCCCTTGGAGCCCGCATCATTGCTTGCGCTTCGACCGATGAGAAGCTGGAAGTGTGCAAGGCGCATGGCGCGGACGTGCTGATCAACTACAGCAAGGAGGATTTGCGCGAGGCGATCAAGGCGGCGACCGGCGGCAAGGGTCCAGACGTGATCTACGACCCGGTCGGCGGCCAATACGCGGAGCCGGCGTTCCGTTCGATCGCTTGGCGCGGACGTTACCTGGTGGTGGGATTCGCCAACGGCGAGATTCCGAAATTGCCGCTCAACCTGACCTTGCTGAAAGGCGCGTCACTGGTCGGCGTTTTCTGGGGCGAGTTCGTCAAGCGGGAGCCAAAGGCCAACCTGGCCGGCATGCGCCAGTTGATGGGGTGGTTGCAGGAGGGAAAGATCAAGCCGCATATTTCGGGCCGGTACAAACTGGAGGAGACGGTGCGGGCGTTGAACGATATGGCGGCCCGGAAGGTCACGGGCAAGGTGGTGATACTGCCGTAGCATCTTGCCAGCCGCCGCCATCCGGGGAGGTGGCGGCGGCAAGTTTTGATACTGAAAGTTACGAATCGGAATTCTTGTTTTTGAAGAATTCGATGACCTCGGCCTGCTCGCGGGTGCGTTTGAAGGACGGCAAACTCTGCCAGATCCGCTTGCCGTAGGGCTTGGAAATCACGCGCGGATCGCACAACATCAGCACGCCGCGGTCGCCTTCATCGCGGATCAGACGCCCTGCACCTTGCTTCAAGTTAATAATCGCCTCGGGCAAAGTGTGGTGCATAAAGCCATTTTTGCCCTGTTTTTCCATCACCTCGATGCGCGCGGCCAGCACCGGATCGTCCGGCGGCGCGAACGGAAGCTTGTCAATAATCACTAAAGACAGCGCATCGCCGCGCACGTCGACGCCTTCCCAGAAGCTTTGCGAGCCGATCAGCACCCCATTTCCAGCCTTGCGGAACTGGTCCAGCAGCTCGGTACGGCCCTTGTCGCCCTGGACAAACAGCGGATACGGCAGGCCGCGCTTCTCGAATTCGTCGCGCAAGCGCTCGGCCGCACGCTTCACGGCGCGCAAAGTCGTGCACAAAAGGAAGGTTTTTCCGCCCGCCGCCTCGATGACCGGCAGCGCATGGTCCAGCACGGCGTCGGTGTACCCCATGGAATTTGGGTCCGGCAAGCCTTGCGGCACGTACAAAATGCCCTGCTGCTCGTAGTTGAACGGGCTCGGCCAGGTCTTCGACGGCTCGCCGTCCAGCCCCATTTGCTCGGAAAAATGGCTGAAATCATTCTTCACCGCCAAGGTCGCGGAGGTGAAGATCCAGCTGCGCGGCACGCCTTCACGCTGGCCATTGAAGATCGGCGCGATCGACAAAGGCGTCTTGTGCAGCTGCAGGGACGACGCGTACGCCTCCACCCAGAACACCGCCTCGGCGCCCTTTTCCACCCGCGCCTTCGGATCGAATTTCCAATCAGCTAACTTTTGCGCCAGTTCCAGGCCGCGTTGGCGGCATTGTTCCAGCGTTTCAGCGCGCGCGGCCTGGGTTTCCAGCACCGCCAGCATGCCGTCCAGCTCGTCCTTGAGCGTCTGCAAGGCCGGGAAAAAGTCGCTCGACGGCGCGATCTGCGGCAGCGACAGGCGCACGATGTCCTGCGGGAACGTCAGGCGCAGGTCGCGGGCGGCCTTCTCCACCACCGTGACGACCTTGCCCCAGTCGGCGCCGTCGCGGGCATTGGACAAGCCTTCGGCCAGCACATCGCGGCACAGTTCCAGTACCTGCGAGGTCGAAAACGTGTCGCCAAAGAACAAGGTGGCGGTGTCGGGCAGCTGGTGCGCCTCATCGAAGATCACGGTATTGGCGGACGGCAGCAGTTCGGCGATGCCGGAATCCTTCAGCGCCACGTCGGCAAAGAACAGGTGGTGATTGACCACCACCACATCGGCCTGCTGCGCCTCCTTGCGCGCCTTCATTACGAAGCAATCCTGGTAATACTGGCACTCGGCGCCCATGCAATTGTCGCGGGTCGAGGTCACCAGGTTCCAGATCAGCGCGTTTTCCGGCACGCGGGCCAGCTCGGCCTTGTCGCCGGAGCTGGTCATTTTCAAAAAACGCGAGATTTCGCGCAGGTGGCCGACGTCGTCACGCGAGGTCATGCGGCCGTTCTGCAGCGTGCGCTCCAGGTGATAGTGGCAGACGTAGTTCGAACGCCCCTTCAGCAAGGCCACCGACACCGGCGCCTGCAAGGCGGCGCGCACGGTCGGGATGTCGCGCAGGAACAACTGGTCCTGCAAGTTCTTGGTGCCGGTGGAAACGATGGTCTTGCCGCCCCACAGCAGCGCCGGCACCAGGTAGGCGAAGGTCTTGCCCGTGCCCGTGCCGGCCTCGGCGATCAGCGTGGTCTGGTTGGCGATGGCGTCCGCCACCGCCTTGGCCATCTCGGTCTGCGAGCGGCGCGGGCGGTAATCGCCGACAGCCGGACCCAACGGCCCGCCGGCGCCAAACAGGCGCTCGACCTCGGCATCGTGTTTTCCGGGGGGCTGATCGGGTGTGGCGCCGACTACGGCGGGGATGGTGTCGGCGGGCGTGGGAAGCTGTTCGGTCAAAATATACTTAGTTGGGGCACTGAGCCGGACTCAGGCCGGAACGTCGGGCACTAGTTGCATTTTCAGCAGAGTGATATGGTCTTTTAATTGCAGCTTGCGCTTTTTGAGGCGGCGCAATTGCAGTTGATCGTGATGGCCATCCAGCGTGAGCATGTCGATGACCGCGTCCAGATCGCGGTGTTCGACGTCGAGTTCTATCAGACGACGCTGGATATCTTGTACATCAGTCATAATTCTCGGTCTTTACTCACACAAATAGTTTCACTGAAACAACAAATATCTTGCAAACAAACTGCGGCACGGTGCATAGTTTAATCTACGGCGGCCCCGCCGCCAACATAATGATCGCGCGCCCGCCGACTAGGATACAGTGTTGCTTATGAGCGCATACAAAATCGAAGCCGGCACCGCCCAGCACATCGGAAACCGATCCCAGCAAAACGACCGGGTGGGCCTGTACACGGCCGCCCAGGCGCCCGGCTATGTGATGGCTGTGCTGGCCGACGGCAACCACAGCGCCATCGGTTCGGACCAGGCGCTGCTGACCGCCAAGCACCTGTTCGACGAGTTGCGCGTCGGCGACACGCCCAGCATCCCGCGCCTGCAGGACTTGATGCGGGCCATTGCCGAGGAGGCGCACCAGGTCATCAAGATGAATCCCATTGCCAAGACCGTCGAGCCGCAAAGCGCGCTGGCGATGATGGTGCTGACGCCAGCCGGCCAGGTGGTGTGGGGCCATGTCGGCGATGCGCGGGTGTACCGCTTTGCCGGCGAGGCCTGCGCCATGCGCAGCAACGACGGCGCCTACATCGAGCATCTGGTCAACGAAGACAAGCTGCCGCTGGAGGCGGCAAAGAAGCACCGTGGCTCCAAGCTGCTCAACAACGCGCTGGGCAACAGCTTCAAGTCGCCCTTCGTCACGGTCGGCTATCACGAGGGCTTGCAGGCCGGCGATTCGCTCCTGCTGTGCTCGGACGGCCTGTGGCAATTGTTCAAGGATACGGAACTGGCGGCGGCGGTGGCCCGCAACACGCCGCGCCAGGCGGCCGAACGCCTGATCGGCAAGGCCGGCGAACGCGCCCAGGGCAAGGGCGACAACTGCTCGATGGCCATCATCAAGCTGGTCGAGCAGCCCAGGGACATACCGAACTACACCATACAGAAAATGCGCCGCGCGGTGTGACGCGCGGCTCCGCTTACTGCTTCTTGGCGGCCGCTGCGGCCTCGGCGGCGTCGGCCTTCTTCTTCTCCGACGCTTCGTGGGCGGCGCGCTTGGCGTCGCTGTCGGCCTTCTTCTTGGCCACTTGCGCCTTGCGTTTTTCCGACTCGGCCTGCTTCTTCTCAAACGCCGCGACATTGGCTGCGCGCTTGCCGGCGTCGGCCGCGTCCTGCGCCGCCTGGCGCTGGACCTTGGCAGCATGCTCGGCCTCGCGGTCCACCACCGGCTTGCCTGCGTTGGGCGCCGGACGCGGCGTGTCGTCCACAACCTTGGCTTCCTTCGGCGGCATGGCGGCGCGCTGCGCTTCCTCTTCCGCGTCCTTGCGGGCGCGCACAGCCAGGTCGGCATCGCGCTTCTCGACCGAATCGGCGCGCTTGAAATGCTCGGCCTCCACCTCGGTGGCGCGCAGCTTGGCCAGCGCGGCGCGGCGTTTTTCCTTGGCCTTGTCCAGGCAGTAGTTGACGAAGAACTTGTCGTAGCACACGCGCTCGCTGGCGGCGAATTCGTCGTGGACCGCCGCGCGGTCCCTGGCCACCTGCTGCAGCGTGGCGTTGGCCTGCTCGACCGAACGGGTCGGCTGCGGCGCGGCGGCCGTCGACGGCTCGGCGGTCTGGGCCTGCACCGGCGCGGCCAGCGCCGCCAGGGCCGCCAAGGCGGCAGCCGCGATCATCTCGCCCAGCGGTTTCAAACTTGGTCTCATATTTTTATCCTGTTGCAGCTCACTTAGGCCAGCGCACCGGCCGCGGCGCGCTGCTCTTTATCCATGTACTCGCGCGATTGCATCTCGACGATGCGCGATACCGTGCGGTGAAATTCGTTGGCCAAGGTGCCGTTGGTGTAGAGCTCTTCGGGCTCCACCTCGGCCGACATCAGCAGCTTGACGCCCTGGTCGTAGAACACGTCGATCAGCCAGGTAAAGCGCCGCGCCTCCGACGACATCGCGGCCGACATCATCGGAATCCCGGACAATATCACGGTATGGAAGCGGCTGGCGATTTCCAGGTAATCGTTCTGCGAGCGGGGGCCGCCGCACAGCGTGTTGAAGTCGAACCAGATGGTGGTGCCGGCGCGGCGCAGCGCGCGGATCTCGCGCGCCTCGATGCGCACCACCGGATCCTCGTCGGCGCTCTCGGCGATGCTGGCGTAGGCTTCGCGCAGCAGGCGGTCGGTGTGGGCGTTGAGCGGCGTCAGGTAGGAATCGACCTGCTCCAGCGCGCGGCCGCGGTAGTCGACGCCGGCGTCGATATTCATCACGTCCAGCTTGTCGTACAGCAGCTGGATGGTGGGCAGGATGCGGTCGCGGTGCAGGCCGTCCGGATACAGCAGCTTCGGATCGTAGTTCGAGGTCATGATGAAGGACACGCCGTTGTCGAACAGCGCCTTCAACAGGTTGTACATGATCATGGCGTCGGCCACGTCGGAGATGTGGAACTCGTCGAAGCAGATCAATCGGTATTTCTTGGCGATGCGCCTGGCCACCTCGTCCAGCGGATTGGCCACGCCGGTCAGCTCGTCGAGCTGGCGGTGCACGCCGCGCATGAACTCGTGGAAGTGCAGGCGCGTCTTGCGCACCAGCGGCACCACGGAATAGAAGGAATCCATCAGGAAGGACTTGCCGCGCCCCACCCCGCCCCACATGTACACGCCCTTCGGCACGTCGGGACGGTTGATCAGGCGCTTGAAGGTGGACGAACGCTGGCCCTTGTAGGCCACCCACTCGTCATAGCACTGTTGCAGGCGGTCGACCGCGCGGCGCTGGGCTGCATCGGCCTTGAAATTGCGCTCTTGCAGCGCGTGCTGATAAAACTCTTCGACGTTCATGGGGTTCGGTTCTGTGCTGCGCAAATAAAAAGGGCGGACCGCAGTCCGCCCGCAGTCCGCTTACTGGTGCTGCTTAGAAGTTCAGCGTGCGCTTGTCGATCGCCAGCGCGGCTTCCTTGGTCGCTTCCGACAGCGATGGGTGGGCGTGGCAGATGCGCGCGATGTCTTCAGCCGAAGCCTTGAACTCCATCGCCACCACGGCTTCGGAGATCAGCTCGGAAGCCATCGGTCCGATGATGTGCACGCCCAGGATTTCGTCGGTGGCAGCATCGGCCAGGAACTTGACCATGCCCGAGGTATCGCCCAGCGCGCGTGCGCGGCCGTTGGCCAGGAACGGGAAGGTGCCGGCCTTGTAGGCGACGCCGTCGGCCTTCAGTTGCTGCTCGGTGCGGCCCACCCACGCGATTTCCGGCGAGGTGTAGATGACCCAAGGGATGGTGTTGAAGTTGGTGTGGCCGTGCTGGCCAGCCATGCGCTCTGCAACGGCAACGCCTTCTTCTTCCGCCTTGTGCGCCAGCATCGGGCCGCGTACCACGTCGCCCACTGCCCAGACGCCTGGCAGGTTGGTCTTGCAGTCGTCGTCGACGGCCACGAAACCACGCTCGTCCAGTTTCAGGCCAACCTTGTCCGCGGCCAGGCCATCGGTGTTCGGGGTGCGGCCGATCGAGACGATCAGCTTGTCGAACACGGCGGTCTGCGCTTCGCCCTTGGCGTTTTCGTAGGCCACGGTGACGTTGTCGGCGCCCTTGGTGATGCTGCCGATCTTGCAGCCCAGGTTGATGTTCAGGCCCTGCTTGGCGAACAGCTTGCCGGCTTCCTTGGCGATCTGCTCATCGACCGCGCCCAGGAACACAGGCAGGCCTTCCAGCACGGTCACTTCGGCACCCAGGCGGCGCCATACGGAACCCATTTCCAGGCCGATCACGCCGGCGCCGATCACGCCCAGCTTCTTCGGCACGTCGCCGATGGTCAGCGCGCCGGTGTTCGACAGGATCAGTTTTTCATCGAACTCTGCACCAGGCAGCGCGCGCGCGTTGGAGCCGGTGGCGATGATGACTTGCTTGGCGTTGATGGTCTCGTTGGCTGGCGCGGAGATGGTCAGCGGGTAGCCGTCGGCGGTGGCGGCGCCGGCGAACGCAGCGCGGCCGTGGAAGAAGGTGACCTTGTTTTTCTTGAACAGGAACAGGATGCCGTCGTTGTTCTGCTTCACAACGGTGTCTTTACGCTTGATCATTTGCGGCAGGTTCAGCGACAGGCCGGCGACATCGATGCCGTGGTCCTTGAACGCGTGGCCGGCGTGCTCGAAGTGCTCGGACGATTGCAGCAGCGCTTTCGACGGGATGCAACCGACGTTGGTGCAGGTGCCGCCAGGAGCAGGACCGCCCTTTTCATTGACCCATGCGTCGACGCAGGCGACCGAGAAACCCAGTTGTGCCGCGCGGATGGCGGCGATGTAACCGCCAGGACCGGCGCCGATGACTACTACGTCAAATTGTTTACTCATTTTTTATTTTCCAATCAGTTCTCTTCTGGTACGAAAATCCATAGCAGAATGTAGATGGCGAGTCCGAAGCCAAAGGTCAGCACGAACAGTACGAACAGCAAGCGCCAGATCCAGGATTCGACCCCGGTGATCTGACCCAGTCCGCCACACACGCCACCCAGCCAGCGGTCGGTGTTCGAGCGGCGCAATCGGGTGATGTCGTTGGCGATGCCGGGCGCTGCTTCCTTGTCCAGCAACTTGGCTTTGGCGGAGGCGAACTCCTCGTCCGACAGCGCGCCAGCCTGGTGCAGTTCGTGCAACCGTTTGATTTCTTCAGATACGCTCATTGATGACCCTCTGAAAATTCCCCAGGCCCGGACGGGCCTGGGGATGTGGCGGTATTACAGGTCCAGCAGCAGGCGGGCTGGATCTTCCAGCGCCTCTTTCATCGCGACCAGGCCCAGCACGGCTTCGCGGCCGTCGATGATGCGGTGGTCGTAGGACATCGCCAGGTAGTTCATCGGACGGATCACGATCTGGCCGTTTTCAACCACAGCGCGGTCCTTGGTCGCGTGCACGCCCAGGATGGCCGATTGTGGCGGGTTGATGATCGGGGTCGACAGCATGGAGCCGAAGGTGCCGCCGTTCGAGATCGAGAAGGTGCCGCCGGTCAGGTCGTCCAGGGTCAGCTTGCCTTCCTTGGCTTTGGCGCCGAATTCGCCGATTTTCTTCTCGATGTCGGCGATCGACATCTGGTCGGCGTTGCGCAGGATAGGCACGACCAGGCCGCGTGGCGAACCAACCGCGATACCGATGTCGAAGTAGCCGTGGTAGACGATGTCGTTGCCGTCGACCGATGCGTTGATGATCGGGTATTTCTTCAGCGCGGCAACGGCGGCCTTGACGAAGAAGGACATGAAGCCCAGCTTGACGCCGTGCTCTTTCTCGAACTTGTCCTTGTACTTGTTGCGCAGATCCATCACTGGCGCCATGTTCACTTCATTGAACGTGGTCAGGATGGCGTTGGTCGATTGCGATTGCAGCAGGCGCTCGGCGATACGTGCGCGCAGGCGGCTCATCGGCACGCGCTCTTCCGGACGCTCGCCCAGGCTGGCGATCGCAGGCGCGGCAACTTGCTGCAGCGCTGGCTTGGCAGCTGCTGGCGCCAGCGGCGCAACGGCTGGAGCCTTGGCGCCGGCGGCCAGGGCGTCGCCCTTGGTCACGCGGCCGTCTTTGCCCGAACCGGCGACATCGCCAGCGCTCAGGCCTTTTTCCGACAGGATCTTGGCGGCGGCTGGCATGGCCACGTCGCCTTTCGAACCACCGGTGGCGGCGGCTGCGGCTGCTGGTGCAGGTGCGGCGGCTGGAGCAGGAGCGGCTGCGGCTGCTGGAGCGGCAACGGCGGCGGCGCCGTCGGTGTCGATGATAGCGATCAGTTCGTCAGCAACCACGGTGCTGCCGTCGCCCTTGATGATCTTGACCAGCACGCCAGCGGCTGGCGCCGGCAGTTCCAGAACAACTTTATCGGTTTCGATGTCAATCAGGTTCTCGTCGCGGGCGACTGCTTCGCCCACTTTTTTATGCCAGGTCAGCATGGTTGCTTCTGCTACCGATTCCGACAGCTGGGGGACTTTGACTTCGATTTGTGCCATGTAAAACTCCGTATATTTTGTTATTGCGGCGCCGCCCCGCGTAGCAGGGCGGCGCTCCGTCAGTAAGTGATGCTTATTTGGTCAGGATGAAACCTTTGAGCTTCGAGAACGCCGTCTCCAGCAGGTCTTTTTGCTGGGCGTAGTGCTTGTCGTAGTAGCCGACAGCCGGCGATGCCGACGCTGGGCGGCCGGCGTACGCCAGGCGCTGGCCTGCGTCCATGCTCTCGAAGATGTTGTGCTGAATCTGGAACCATGGGCCCTGATTCTGCGGCTCGTCCTGCGCCCACACCACTTCCGCCAGGTTCGGGAACTTCTTCAGTTCGGCGGCGAACGATTTGTGCGGGAACGGATACAGCTGCTCGACGCGGATGATGGCGGTGTCGGTCTGGCCACGGGTCTTGCGTGCGTTGACCAGGTCGTAGTAGACCTTGCCCGAGCAGGCGACCACGCGCTTGACTTTCTTGGCGTCGATTTTCTCGTCGACTTCGCCGATCACGGTCTGGAACGCGCCCTTGGCCAGCTCGTTCAGCGAGGAACCAGCGTCCTTGTTACGCAGCAGCGATTTAGGCGTCAGGATCACCAGCGGCTTACGGAACTGGCGCACCATCTGGCGGCGCAGCACGTGGAAGATCTGCGACGCGGTGGTCGGCTGGACCACTTGCATGTTGTTGTCTGCGCACAGCTGCAGGAAACGTTCCGGACGCGCGGACGAGTGCTCGGGACCCTGGCCTTCGTAACCGTGCGGCAGCATCATGACCAGGCCCGAAGCGCGGCCCCACTTCACTTCGCCGGAGCTGATGAACTGGTCGATCACCACTTGCGCGCCGTTGACGAAGTCGCCGAACTGGGCTTCCCAGATCGTCAGCGTGTTTGGTTCCGCGGTCGAGTAGCCGTATTCGAAGCCCAGCACCGCCTCTTCGGACAGCACGGAGTCGATCACGGTGAACGGTGCCTGGCCTTCGGCGATGTTCTGCAGCGGCACGTAGGTGCCCGCATCCCAACGCTCGCGGTTCTGGTCGTGCAGCACGGCGTGGCGGTGCACGAAGGTGCCGCGGCCGGCGTCCTGGCCGGTCAGGCGCACTGCGTAGCCCGAAGCGACCAGCGATGCGTAGGCCAGGTGTTCGCCCATGCCCCAGTCCAGGTTCAGTTCGCCCTTGCCCATGTTGGCGCGGTCAGCCAGTACCTTCTCGACCAGCGAGTGTACTTTGAAGCCTTCAGGCACGGTGGTGATGCGGCCGGCCAGGCGTTTCAGTTCGGTCATCGGCACGGCGGTGTCGGCCGAGTCGGTCCACTTGCGGTTCAGGAACGGCAGCCAATCGACCGCGAACTTGTTCTTGAAGTTGGAGATCACTGGATCGATGGTGTGCTTGCCGGCGTCCATCGCATCGCGATAGGCAGCCTGCATCTGCTCGCCGCCATCGGCCGGGATCACGGTCTGCGTCACCAGCTTGTCCGCGTACAGCTTGCGGGTGCCTGGGTGCTGGCCGATTTTCTTGTACATCAGCGGCTGGGTCAGCGCTGGGGTGTCTTGCTCGTTGTGGCCCAGTTTGCGGTAGCAGATGATGTCGACAACGATATCCTTCTGGAACTGCAGACGGTAGTCCATGGCGATCTGCGAAGCCAGAACCACGGCTTCAGGATCGTCGGCGTTCACGTGCAGCACCGGTGCTTCGATCATCTTGACGACGTCCGAGCAGTAGATGGTGGAACGCGCATCGCGCGGATCCGACGTGGTGAAGCCGATCTGGTTGTTGATGACGATGTGCACCGTGCCGCCCGTGCCGTAGCCGCGGGTCTGCGCCAGGTTCAGGGTTTCCATCACAACGCCCTGGCCTGCGAACGCGGCGTCGCCGTGCACCAGGATAGGCAGCACTTGCTTGCCCAGGGTGTCGCCGCGACGGTCCATGCGCGCCTTGACCGAACCTTCAACCACAGGGTTGACGATTTCCAGGTGCGACGGGTTGAACGCCAGCGACAGGTGGACAGGACCGCCGGCGGTCGAGATGTCCGACGAGAAGCCCTGGTGGTATTTGACGTCGCCGGCTGGCAGGTCGTCGCCGTGCTTGCCTTCGAATTCTTCGAACAGTTCCTTCGGTGCCTTGCCCAGGGTGTTGACCAGCACGTTCAGGCGGCCGCGGTGGGCCATGCCGATAACGATCTCCTGCACGCCTTTTTCGCCGGCGCGCTGGATGATTTCATCGATCGAGGCGATGAAGGTTTCGCCGCCTTCCAGCGAGAAGCGCTTCTGGCCGACGTATTTGGTGTGGAGGTAGCGTTCCAGGCCTTCGGCCGCGGTCAGGCGCTCCAGGATGTGCTTTTTCTTTTCCGGCGTGAAGTTCGGGGTCGAGCGGATCGATTCCAGGCGTTCCTGCAGCCAGCGCTTTTCAGCCGGGTCGGAGATGTACATGTACTCCGCGCCGATCGAGCGGGTGTAGGTGTCGCGCAGGAAGTTCAGCAGGTCGCGCAGGGTCGCGGTCTCAGGGCCGAAGTAGGTGTTGCTGATGTTGAACACGGTGTCCATGTCCGCATCGGTGAAGCCGTAGAAGCTCGGGTCCAGCTCAGGGATGGACGGACGCTCCTGGCGCTGCAGCGGATCCAGGTTGGCCCAACGGGAACCCAGGTAGCGGTAAGCGGCGATCAGCTGGGTGGCGGCGACGCGCTTGCGGCCCATTTCAGCGTCGGCGGAGGCAACCACGGTGCGGATCGGGCCGGCTTTCGCGCGTTCGGCGAAGGAGGCGATGACCGAAGCGTGGGCGACGTCTGGTTTATTGGAACCGTCGACGGCCGGCACGTGTTGCATGGCGTCGAAGTAGGCGCGCCAGTTGTCTGGCACGGAACCTGGGTTGTTGAGGTACGCCTCGTACAGTTCTTCGACGTACGGTGCGTTCCCACCAAACAGGTAGGAATTGGACGTAGATTGTTGCATCATCTTGCTCACCTTTCTTCGCGCTTCGCGAGGAATTAGCGGGTTAATCTAACCTTCCGCGACACGGCCTGACCGGTTAGCGGATTGCACATCAAGTTGTGGGGAAGGGCTATAGTTCTTCAGGTACTACAAAATCGGGTCATTCAGGATAGCACCGGTATTGTATCCCAACAACCATTTATTCGACAGAAACCGTAACAAATCTTACGATATTAATCTTCGCTTAAGCCGCATGACTGCTCGGCTTGCCGGGAATGTTTTCATATTTTTAACGTCCTCTGGCGCCGGCCGCCGAGGCTGTAGAATGGCGCTTTGCCATCCCGCCCCACCTTCATGCACACCCTAGAGCAGCTACGCGCCGGAGCGCTGGCCGGCATCGTCCGCCTGCAACTATCCTGCGGCCTGACCGAGTTCCCCGACGAGATATTCACGCTGGCCGATACGCTGGAAATCCTCGACCTGTCCAACAATGCCCTGTCCTCGCTGCCGGACGATTTGCCGCGCCTGCACAAGCTGCGGGTGATCTTTTGCTCGGGCAACCGGTTCACCACGTTGCCGGCGGTGCTGGGCGAGTGCCCGGCGTTGACGATGATAGGCTTCAAAAGCAACCAGATACGCGAGGTTCCGGCAGCAGCGCTGCCGCCGCAGCTGCGCTGGCTGATCCTGACCGACAACCGTGTCGAGGCGCTGCCCGCCGCCATCGGCCGCTGCGGGGACCTGCAAAAGCTGATGCTGGCGGGGAACCGGCTGAGCGCCCTGCCGCCGGAACTGGCCGCCTGCACGCGACTGGAATTGCTGCGCATCGCCGCCAACCGCCTGACCGCACTGCCGGCCTGGCTGCTCGACATGCCGCGCCTGTCGTGGCTGGCTTTTGCCGGCAATCCCTTCTGCGAGGCGGACGAGCAAGCGGCCGATGCCGGCGCGGGCATCGCCGGCATCGGCTGGGATCAGCTCCAGCTTCAGCGGAAACTGGGCGAAGGCGCATCCGGCGTGATCCACCAGGCCGCGCTGCGGCACGCCGGCGGCGAGCAGGCTGTGGCGGTCAAGATGTTCAAGGGCGCCGTCACCAGCGACGGCCTGCCACGTTGCGAGATGACGGCGTGCGTCAGCTCGGGCGACCACCCCAACCTGATCCCCGTGCTGGGCGAGGTGCTGGGCCACCCGGACGGCGCCAGCGGGTGCGTGATGCCGCTGATCGATCCCGGCTTCGGCAACCTGGCCGGCCCGCCCAGCCTGGAGAGCTGCACCCGCGACACCTACCCGGACGGCAAGCGTTTCAGTCCAGCGGAATTGTTCGGCATCGCGGGCGGCGTCGCCTCGGCGGCGCGGCACTTGCACCAGCGCGGCATCATGCACGGCGACCTGTACGGCCACAACATACTGCATTGCGGCCGGGGCCGCAGCCTGCTGGGCGACTTCGGCGCGGCCTCGCTGTTCGCGCCGCAAGCGCCGCACGCGGCCGGGTTGCAACGGCTGGAAGTGCGCGCCTTCGGCCTGTTGCTGGACGAGCTGATGGCGCGTTGCGAACTGCCGGTCGCGCAGCAGGCGGCGCTGGCGGCGCTGCAGGCAGCCTGCGTTGTGGAAGATGCCGCCGCCCGTCCGTCGCTGGCGGAAGTGGAGCGCAGGATCGCCGCGCTGCTGGCCTGACGCCGTTCAGCGCGGCGCCGTGTGCGCCAGCCAGGCCGGGTCGCCGGCGAACCAGTCCAGCAGGAAGTCCAGCATGGCCCGCAGCGCGGGCGACATGTGCTGGCGCGAAGTGTAGATGCCGTAGATGCCCATCTGCTGCGGCACAAAGTCCGGCAGCAGCGCCACCAGCCGGCCGTCGGCGATCAGCGGCGCCGCGCTGTACAGCGGCTGCAGCGCGACGCCGGCGCCCTCCTCCGCCGCCTTCAGCAAAATCAGGTCCTCATTGGCCGACAGATTGCCGCTGACCGGCACCGAGACCGCCTCACCGTCGCGATCCGTGAACTGCCACAGGCTCTTGCCGAAGTAGGTGTAGGTCAGGCAGTTATGCCGCGCCAGGTCCTCGGCCAGCAACGGCGTGCCGCGTTCGGCCAGGTAGGACGGCGCCGCACAGACCACCGAATCGCACTGCCCCAGCTGGCGCGCGATCAGATTGGGCTCCAGCGCGTTGGTGATGCGCAGCGCCAGGTCGATGCGCTGTTCGACCAGGTTGACGGCGCGGTTGTTCATCTGCAGGTCGACCGCCGTGCGCGGATAGCGCCTCAGGAAAGCGGTGACGGCGATCGCCAACGCCGCCTGCGCCAGCGACTGCGAAGAGGTGATGCGCAGCAGGCCCTGCGGCGTATCGGCGTCGGCGCCGCTTGCCACCTCCATCGCCTCGGCCAGTTCCAGCATGCGGCGGCAGCGCGCCAGCGTGACGTCGCCGGCATCGGTCAGGCTTAGCCGGCGCGTGCTCCGGTGCAGCAGCCGCGCGCCGGCCCACTCCTCCATCTCGGCCAGATAACGCGTCACCATGGCGCGCGACATGTCCAGTGCCTCGGCCGCCGCGATCATGCTGCCGCGCTCGGCGATGCTGACGAAAACTTGTGCCGCAGTGATCCTGTCCATCGATTCATCCGATTCATGCAATTAATAGGTGCAGATTACCCTATTTTTCTCTCGGATAAAGAAATTTAAGATGGCGTCATTCCAACTCCACACGAAAGACCATCATGATCAAGCAAAGCCTGTTGTCCGCCGCCCTCGCCGCCACCGTAGCTGGCGCCACCGCCGCGCCGCTAAAACTGGATGTGTTCAATCCGGGCGAGGCCGCCATCTTCCCGGTCGCCTCGGTGATCGTCAGCGGCGCCAAGGATGCGGTCCTGATCGATGCCCAGTTCTCGCGCGGCGAAGCGCTCAAGCTGGTCGAGCAGATCCGCGCCACCGGCAAGCACCTGACCACCGTGTACGTCAGCCACAGCGACCCGGACTTCTACTTCGGCCTGGACGTGATCCACGCCGCCTTCCCTGATGCGAAAATCGTCGCCACGCCGCAAACCATCGCCGGCATCGAGAAGAAGAAGGATGCCAAGGTCGCATTCTGGGGCCCGATCCTGAAGGACAACGCGCCGCAAAGCATCATCGTTCCGCAACCGCTGAATGGCGACACCATCAAGCTGGAAGGCCAGACACTGAAGATCGAAGGCCTGAAAGGCCCGACGCCGGACCGCAGCTACGTGTGGATTCCATCGATCAAGGCGGTGGCGGGCGGCGTGGTGCTGTTCAACGACCTGCACGTGTGGACCGCCGATACGCAAACGCCCGAGTCGCGCAAGCAATGGCTGGCAACGCTGGACGGCGTGGCCGCGCTGAAGCCGGCCACCGTCGTGCCGGGCCACTTCAAGGTCGGCGCGGCGCTGACGCCGGACAGCATCGCCTACACCCGCGACTACCTGGTGCGCTTCGAAGCCGAAACCGCCAAGGCCGCCAACTCGGCCGCGCTGATCGCCCGCATGAAGGAGCTGTATCCTGGCGCCGGCCTGAACGCCGCGCTGGACACCAGCGCCAAGGTCGCCAAGGGCGAGATGAAGTGGTAAGCCGGTAGAACTGGACAAATGCATCTAGATATTTTATTCTAGATGCATCGTCCCGGAGTTCCATCATGAGCACAGCCCCACCGAAGCCCACCCCGTCCGAACTGGAAATGCTGCGCCTGCTATGGCAAAGCGGACCGGCGACCGCCAGGCAGGTGCACGAGGCGGCGGTGGCAACGCGGCCCGACATGAACTACGCCACGGTGCTGCGGCTGCTGCAGGTCATGCACACCAAAGGCCTGCTGACGCGCGATGAAAGCCAGCGCGCGCATGTGTATGCGCCGGCGCAGGAGCAGGATTCGCTGCAGACCAATCTGCTGAAGGAGCTGATCCAGAAAGCCTTCTCCGGCTCCGGCAAGGCGCTGGTGCTGGCCGCGCTGCGCGGCGGCCATGTCAGCAAAAAAGAGCGTGAAGAAATCCAGGCGCTGCTGGATCAGGAAAAATAACGGCAGGCCTAACGATTTACCTGCCGTTGGTGGAGAACTGCGAGAATCACGACGTCGTCTTTCTCCAGCACATAGTGCAAGACATATCCGCTACGACGGCCAAACGGCAGCAACAATTCCTTGCGTGGTGGCCGCTGCCCAAAGACAGGACGCCCTAGTTGCGGCTGGCTTTCCAGTAGCTTCGCCCCGCCATGAATCGCCTTGAGCGCCCGCTTGGCAAGCGCTTTATCCCGTGCTGCCAGGAAGTGGTAGGCGCGCTCCAGATCCAGCTTCGCCTCCTGAGTCCATATCAAGTGTGGCATGCTGGCGGCTCAGCATCATCGTTACCGGCATCCAGCTCGGCGATCCAATCACCGATTTCATCATTCGTGACATGCAGGCCCGTGCGCTTGTAGTGGTTCCAGGCATCGGTACCGTCCCTTAACATTGCCCGATAACCCTCGCCATGGTCCAGGTAAAAACGAATCGCGTTTTTTATGGCCTCATCCTGACTAATGCCTTCCGCCTCAGCCACTCGCGCCAGCTCCAGCAAGCTGGCGCCATCCATTTCCACCGCGATACTCGCCGACTTTAAGGTATCCATCGCCATCTCCTCCATGCATCGAGATGTTACCTTAGCATAGACCTTCGGGCACCATTCAATCCGCATCAAACACCGCTGTCCGCCGTGACGATTGCGACAAGTTCAACTACAATGAGGCCCCATTCAATAGAGTCCCCCCCCGATGATCAGCCGCTTCAATCAATGGCCCGGGCGCCCTCACCCCGTCATCGCCGTCATGCTCGCGCTGGCGATTTGCGCCGTGCCTATCCTGCTGCCGCATTTCCGCCTGCAAGATCTGATGGCCAATCTGTTCGCCTATTTCGCCTGCTGCATCGTGGTGTATCCGGTCGCGGCGCTGCTGCGGCGTCGGGTCACCAGCTTGCCGTCGATCTGGGGCATCGCCATGGTGCTCCTGTTCGGCGCGTGCCTGTATCACACCAACATCGTCGCGGAAACCGCCACGCTGCCTTGGCCGCAGCGCCAGCCGGTCGTCATCGACAAGTTCCTGTTCAACCTGCCGCAGGTGACGCTGGGCGTGATCGCCTGGTGGCTGCTGGTGGTGCGGCCCGACCGGCGCAGCCCTCCATCCGCAACGGACTGAGGCCGCGCCGCCAGGCACGCATTACTTCAGCGGCTGGCCGTTGGCGTCAAGCTTGATGACTTCGCCCCAGCCCAGCTCGCGCACACCCGCCTCGATCTTGCGCACGTCGCCCACCACCAGCCAGACCAGCTGCTCCGGATGGATGTACTTCGGCGCCGTCTCGTTCAACTGGGCCGGCGTCAGCGCGCCGATGCGGCTGGCGTAGCTGGTCCAGTAGTCGTCCGGCAGGCGCAGGTTCACGCTCTGCAGGGCCGCCGATTCCAGCGCGGCGATGGGCTCGAAGCGCGCCGCCAGGCGCGAGCTCATGTTGCGCATGATGCTGGCGTATTCGTCGCCGGCCAACGGACGCTCGCCCGCCGCGCCCTTGATCTCCTTCGCCACTTCCAGCATCGCCTCCCTGGTCTTGTCGGTCTGCACCGGCGCCATCACCGTGAAGGCGCGCTGGCCGCGCACATTGGTCAGGAACGCCGAGGTGCCGTAGCTCCAGTGCTTGTCCAGCCGCAGATTGCGGTTCAGTCGCGAGGTGCTCATGCCGCCGAAGTTCTGCATCACCGGCTCCATCGCCAGCTCGTCCGGCTGGCCGTGCGGCTGCGACACATGCGCCGCCATGATCATCGATTGCGGCGCGTCCGGACGGTCGATCAGGTACACGCGCCCGCCCTGCGTGGCCGGCGCCGCGACCACCGCCTTGGCCGGCGCGCTGCCCGCCGCCCATTTGCCGAACGACGATTCCAGCATCGGCATCAGCTTGTCCATGGTGGTATCGCCGGTGACGACCAGCGTCGCGCTGCCCGGCTTGAACCAGTCGCGGTGCCAGTTCACCAGGTCGTCGCGGGTCAGCGCCTCCACCGTCTTGTCGTCGCCGCTGGCCGGCTTGCCGTAGGCGCTGTCGGCGCCGTACAGCAGGCCGCTCATCACACGTTGCGCGCTGCCGCCAGGCGAGGACTTCTCCTGCGCGATCTGGGCGATGCGGCGCTGCTTCTGCAGCTTGAACTGCTCGGCCGGGAAGCTGGCGTTCAGCACCGCGTCGGCCATCAGGCCGAGCGAGGCGCCAAGGTTGGCGGCGGTCGATTGCAGCCGCACCAGCGACTGGTCGGCCTGCGTGGCGGTGTTCAGCTGCGCGCCCTGCGATTCCAGCGCGTTCGACAACTGGAACGCGTCGCGGGTCCGGGTGCCCTTGTCGAGCAACTCCAGCGCCAGCGAGGCCAGGCCGGACTTGGCCGCGCTGTCGCTGGCCACGCCGGCGTCGACCGCCAGCGCGGCATTGACGATCGGCGCGCCGTGGCGTTCGATCAGCAGCACGTTCAGGCCGTTGGCCAGGCGCGCGCGCTGCATCGGCGGGAAACTGACCGCAGGCGGCTCGCCCAGCGCCGGCAGCGCCTTGCGGTCGATCGTGGTCTTGCCGGCGGCCAGTTTAGGGAAAGGCTTGACCACCATCGTGTAGTGGTGCGCGCCACGCAGCCACTTGTTGGCGGTCGCCTTGACGTCGGCCGGGCTAGCGGCCTGCGCGCGCAGGTCGTCCAGGTAGGCGTCCGGCGAGCCGCCGAACATCATGCTCTCGGCCAGCAGGCCGCTGCGGCCGCCACCACCGCCCAGCCTTTCGAGCTCGCGCGCGGCTCCGGCGAAGGCCGTGGTGCGCACGCGCGCCAGCTCTTCCTCGGTCGGGCCTTGCGCCAGCAGCTCATTCGTCACCGCATCGATTTCGCGCTCGACCACGGCGACCTCCACGCCCGGCTTCAGCGTGGCGCGGATGTCGAAGGTGCCGGCCAGTTCGTTGCCGTCGGCGCGGGCGCTGACACTGGTCGCCAGCGCCTTGTCGTACACCAGGCGCTTGGTCAAGCGCGCGCTCTTGGAACCGGTCAGCACCTCGGCCAGCATGCCCAGGCGCTGGATCTCGGGATCGCCCCAAGCCGGCGCGTGATAGCTGCGCGTGACGCGCACCTGCGCCACCTGGTCCTCCATCTCGTCGCGGATGTCACGGTCCAGCGCGGGTATCCAGGCCTGGCTACGCACCAGCGGCGGGCCCGGCGGGATGCCGTCGAAGTACTTCTTCACCATCGCCAGCGCCTGCTCCGGCTTGATGTCGCCGGCCAGCACCAGCACCGCGTTGTTCGGGCCGTAGTAGGTGCGGTACCACTCCTTGATGTCGTCCAGGCTGGCCGCGTTCAGGTCTTCCATGTAGCCGATCACCGGCCACGAGTACGGATGCGAGGCCGGGTACATGCGCTGCACCTGCTCGGTGTGCGCGCGGCCGTAGGGCTGGTTCTCGCCCTGGCGCTTCTCGTTCTGCACCACGCCGCGCTCGCGCTCCAGCATGGCCTGGTTGATGTAGTTGCCAAGGAAGCCCATGCGGTCGGCCTCCAGGTACAGCGTGCGCTCCAGCGCCGACACCGGCACATCCTCATAGAAGTTGGTGCGGTCGTTGCTGGTGGTGCCGTTGCGGCTGCTGGCGCCCAGGTCGTCCATCGCCTCGCGGAAGCCATGCGGATAGTTTTCCGAACCGTTGAAGAAGAAGTGTTCGAACAGGTGGGCGAAGCCGGTCTTGCCGCGCTTCTCGTTGCGCGAACCGACGTGGTACCAGACGTTGACGCTGACCAGCGGCACGCTGTGGTCTTCATGCACGATCAGCGTCAGGCCGTTCTGCAGCGTGAACTTCTGGTAAGGCACCGTGTAGGGCTTGAGGTCGACAACGGTGGACTTGGGCGCGGCCGGCGCGGCAACTGCCGGGGCGAAGGCGGAAGCCACCAGGGCGGCAACCAGGGTAAGACGCATGACGCTGTTCATGGGATTTGACAGTGAGGGATGGGATGGCAATCCTACAATGTTTCCCCAGCAACTCCAAGCGCAAAAAAAAAGCCCGCCGGCCCGAACGCGACCAGGGTCGCGCTCGGTGCCGGCGGGCTTTGCGTGTACCGCGCCTCAGCGAAGATTAACGCTGGTCCAGCGGCTTGACTTCGCGGGTGGTCGAACCGACGAACAGCTGGCGTGGACGGCCGATTTTCTGTTCTGGATCGGCGATCATTTCGTTCCACTGGGCGATCCAGCCGATGGTGCGGGCCATGGCGAAGATACCGGTGAACAGCGACACAGGAATACCCAGCGCCGATTGCACGATGCCCGAGTAGAAGTCGACGTTCGGGTACAGCTTGCGCGAAACGAAGTATTCGTCGTTCAGTGCAATCTTTTCCAGTTCCATCGCCAGCTTGAACAGTGGGTCGTCTTGCAGGCCCAGTTCGTTCAGCACTTCGTAGCAGGTTTCGCGCATCAGTTTGGCACGCGGGTCGAAGTTCTTGTACACGCGGTGACCGAAGCCCATCAGCTTGACGCCGGAGTTCTTGTCTTTCACCTGGGCGATGAAGGCAGGAATGTTCTCGACGGTGCCGATTTCCTTCAGCATGTTCAGTGCCGCTTCGTTGGCGCCGCCGTGGGCAGGACCCCACAGGCAGGCGATACCGGCAGCGATACAGGCGAACGGATTGGCGCCCGACGAACCGGCCAGACGCACGGTCGAGGTCGATGCGTTCTGCTCGTGGTCCGCGTGCAGGATCAGGATGCGGTCCAGCGCGCGCACCAGCACGTCGTTGACCTTGTATTCTTCGCATGGATTGCCGAACATCATGCGCATGAAGTTGGCGCTGTACGACAGGTCGTTGCGTGGGTACACGAACGGCTGGCCGATCGAGTATTTGTACGCCATCGCCACCAGGGTAGGCATCTTGGCGATCAGGCGGATGGCCGACACTTCACGGTGCTTGGCATCGTTGATGTCCAGCGAGTCGTGGTAGAACGAGGCCAGCGCGCCGACGGTGCCGACCAGCACCGACATCGGGTGCGCGTCGCGACGGAAACCGCGGAAGAAGAATTGCATCTGCTCGTGAACCATGGTGTGCTTGGTCACGGTTTCGACGAACTTCTCTTTTTCAACCTTGTTCGGCAGTTCGCCGTTCAGCAGCAGGTAGCACGATTCCATGAAGTCGGCGTTCACGGCCAGCTGTTCGATCGGGTAGCCGCGGTACAGCAGCTCGCCCTTGTCGCCGTCAATGTAGGTGATCGACGAGTTGCATGCCGCGGTCGACATGAAGCCTGGATCGTAGGTGAACTTGCCGGTGCCGGCGTACAGTTTGCGGATGTCGATCACGTCAGGACCGACGGTGCCTTTGTAGATCGGGAATTCTACCGACGGGCTGCCATCGGAAAACGACAGGGTGGCTTTGTTATCAGAGGTGTTCATGGACTCTTCCTTCTTGGAGAGATGCGACAAATAAAAAAAACGAAACTTTTCTGGGTGTCTCTTTATGCCAGGCGCAGCCGCTGCAGCAGTGCGCGCACGTGCGGCAGATCAACTTCGCCCTCCGGCTCCTTGCGGGCCAGTACCAGATCCATCAGGGCATTGTCCGACAAATCGAGGAGCCGCGTGAACGCGTCCACTTCCTCGTCGGTCAATTCGGTTTCATGCGCATCGAGAAAACGGGTCAGGATAATGTCGTTTTCCAGCAGGCCCCGGCGGGAACGCCACCGCAGGCGCGCTCGGTTGGCGGGGTCGGCCTGATGCGCTGAGCTGTTCGGTTCAGTCATATGGATGTGCTACTTTATATGAAAACGGGCGACGAGGCCGCCGCCCGTGCGGTGCCGCTTAGATCGCGCGGCGGACCATCAATTCCTTGATCTTGCCGATCGCCTTGTTCGGGTTCAAACCTTTAGGGCAAACGTCGACGCAGTTCATGATCGAGTGGCAGCGGAACAGGCGGTACGGATCTTCCAGGTTGTCCAGGCGCGCGCCGGTGGCTTCGTCGCGCGAGTCGGCGATGAAGCGGTAGGCTTGCAGCAGGCCGGCAGGACCGACGAACTTGTCCGGATTCCACCAGAACGATGGGCACGACGTCGAGCAGCAGGCGCACAGGATGCACTCGTACAGGCCGTCGAGCTCTTCGCGCTCGGTCGGCGATTGCAGGCGTTCTTTTTCAGGACGGATGGAATCGTTGATCAGGTAAGGCTTGATCGAATCGTACTGCTTGAAGAACTGGGTCATGTCGACGATCAGGTCGCGGATCACCGGCAGGCCTGGCAGCGGACGCAGCACGATAGGCTCGGTCAGCTCGTTCAGGTTGGTGGTGCAGGCCAGGCCGTTCTTGCCGTTGATGTTCATCGCGTCCGAACCGCACACGCCTTCGCGGCACGAGCGGCGCAGGGCCAGCGAGTCGTCGACGTCGGACTTGATGCGCTGCAGTGCGTCGAGCAGCATCTTGTCGGTGTCCTTCAGCTCGACCGTCACGTCCTGCATGTACGGCTTGGCGTCCTGGTCGGGATCGTAACGGTAAATTTTCAGTTTGAGAGTGCGTGCCATGTTCTAGCCCTTAGAAAGTACGTGGTTTCGGTTTGAAGGTATCAACCGTCAATGGCTTGGTAACGACCGCTTTGTAATCGAGTCGGTTGCCTTCCGAGTACCACAGGGTGTGCTTCATCCAGTTGTCGTCGTCGCGCTGCGGATAATCGTTGTGGGCGTGGGCGCCGCGCGATTCCTTGCGGGCCACGGCCGACGTGATCGTCGCTTTCGCGGTTTCGATCAGGTTGTCCAGCTCCAGCGCTTCGACGCGCGCGGTGTTGAACACCTTGGACTTGTCCTTGAACGAGACGTGCTTGCGGCGCTCGTCGAGCACCATGATTTCCTTGGCGCCCTGGGTCATCATCTCTTCGGTACGGAACACGCCGCAGTACTTCTGCATCGTGGCGCGGATGTCGTTGGCGACGCCCTGCACTTTTTCCGAGCCGGTCGAGGTTTCCAGGCGGTTCAGGCGGTCCATGGCGAAATCGGCGGCGTCCTTCGGCAGCGGCTTGTTCTCTTTCTGCTTCAGGTTCGAGGCCACCACGTGGTTGCCGGCCGCGCGGCCGAACACCACCAGGTCCAGCAGCGAGTTGGTGCCCAGGCGGTTGGCGCCGTGCACCGAGACGCAGGCGCATTCGCCGATCGCGTACAGGCCGTTGACGACCTTCTGCGTGCCGTCGCCGTTAGGCGTGACGACCTGGCCGTGGATGTTGGTCGGAATACCGCCCATCTGGTAGTGGATGGTCGGCACGACAGGGATCGGTTCCTTGGTGGCGTCGACGTTGGCGAACTTGTGGCCGATTTCCAGGATCGACGGCAGGCGCTTCTGGATGGTGTCGGCGCCGATGTGGCGCAGGTCCAACATCACGTGGTCCTTGTTCGGACCGCAGCCGCGGCCTTCCTTGATCTCCTGGTCCATCGAGCGGGACACGAAGTCGCGCGGCGCCAGGTCCTTCAGCGTCGGCGCGTAGCGTTCCATGAAGCGCTCGCCTTCGGAGTTGATCAGGATACCGCCCTCGCCGCGCACACCTTCGGTGATCAGCACGCCGGCGCCGGCCACGCCGGTCGGGTGGAACTGCCAGAATTCCATGTCCTGCAGCGGCAGGCCGGCGCGTGCCGCCATGCCCATGCCGTCGCCGGTGTTGATGAAGGCGTTGGTGGAAGCTGCGAAGATGCGGCCCGCGCCGCCGGTGGCGAAGATGGTGGTCTTCGCTTCCAGGATCATCGTTTCGCCGGTTTCCATTTCCAGGGCCACCACGCCAACCACGTCGCCTTCGGCGTCGCGGATGATGTCGAGGGCCATCCACTCGACGAAGAAGTGGGTGCGGGCGCGGACGTTGCGCTGGTACAGCGTGTGCAGCAGGGCGTGGCCGGTGCGGTCGGCCGCGGCGCAGGCGCGCTGCACGGCTTTCTCGCCGAAGTTGGCGGTGTGGCCGCCGAACGGACGCTGGTAGATGGTGCCGTCAGGATTGCGGTCGAACGGCATGCCGAAGTGTTCCAGCTCGTAGACGACCTTCGGTGCTTCGCGGCACATGAACTCGATGGCGTCCTGGTCGCCCAGGTAGTCGCCGCCCTTGACGGTGTCGAACATGTGCCAGAACCAGTTGTCCTCGGCCATGTTGCCCAGCGAGGCGCCGATGCCGCCCTGCGCCGCCACGGTGTGCGAGCGGGTCGGGAAGACCTTGGACAGCACCGCCACGTTCAGGCCGGCTTCAGCCAGTTGCAGGGATGCGCGCATGCCGGAGCCGCCGGCGCCGACGATTACCGCGTCAAAGCGGCGGGTAGGGATTGCAGATTTGATAGCTGCCACGATTACACACTCCAGAGTATCTGTACCGACCAGGCGGCACAAGCGACCAACCACAGGATGGTGGCGATTTGCAGGGTCAGGCGAAGGCCGACGGCTTTGACGTAGTCCATCCAGATGTCACGCACGCCAACCCAGGCGTGGAAGAACAGGCCGAACAGGGTGACGGCGCTGATCAGCTTGAACCATTGCTGGGCGAACAAGCCGGCCCAGCCTTCATACGTGAAGTTCTGGCCGGTCAGGAAGGAAATCAGCAGGATGGCGGTGTACAGCACCATCATGATGGCGGTCACGCGTTGTGCCAGCCAGTCGCGCATGCCGTAGCCGGCGCCGACGACCAGGCGTTTAGGTCCGATGTTATTGTTTGCCATCTCAGAAAACTCCAAACAGTTTGAGGGCGACGACCACGGTCAGCGACAGGCTGACGATCAGCACGCCGGCCGACGATTTGCGGGCCGAATCCTTGTCCAGGCCGATGTGGGCATCCATCACCAGGTGGCGTACGCCAGCGCAGAAGTGATGCATATAACCCCAGACCAGGGCCAGGATGATCAGTTTGACCAGCGGATAGGACACAATCCCCTGGTAGTAGGCGAAGGAGATCTCGGAGCGCAAGCTCTGCTCCAGCAGATAAAGCACGAAAGGCAGCAACGCAAACATCATGAAGCCGCTGATGCGGTGCAGGATGGAGACGAGGGCAGCCAAAGGCATGCGGTAGTTGGACAATTCGGTAACATGAATGTTACGGAACTCCGGCCGTTCTTTTTTTGGGGCTTCCCTTACGGCTTCTGACATAACAAGACCTCCTAAGCTTAAACAAAAATATCGAGACTGCGATTTTCGCCGATTTTCGCACTCATAACCAATATCTATTGTTACATATAACCAAAATAGTGTTTGGCAACACTATGCGACGGCTACTTTCCGTAGCTCAACGTATTATCAGCGCAACAATGCTACCGGGGTGTGACGGCGCCCTGTTTTCGCTGCCTGAAGCGGCTTTTTCTGTGCTTCAGGGTCTCCCTAATTCAATTCATTGTGATAGTGATGGCGCTCCGTGGAGTACAGGCCGCGGCGCAGTTCCACCGCCTTGTCGCCATACGTGAATGACACACGCTCGGACGCCAGCAACGGCGTCTCGGCGGGAATATGCAGCAATTGGGCGTCCTCGGCGCCGGCGCAGACGGCGCGGATCTTTTCCGTCGCGCGTATCATGCGGGTGCCGAACTCGGACTCGAACAGGCCGTACATCGGCCCCTTGTACTCGACCAGGCGCTCGGCGGTCAGGCCCTTGAAGGTCACGCCGGGCAGCCACAGCTCCTCGACGATGGTCGGCACGCCGTCGAACGATTGCACGCGCTTGATGAAGATGACGGCGTCGCCGGACTTCAGGTCCAGCAGGCGCGCCACGTCGGCCGGCGCGCGCATGCGCTTGACTTCAATGAATTTGCTTTCAGGGTAGTGCGGCACGCCTTCGTCGGGCATCAGGCGCAGGAAGCGGAAATGCGCGCGCGCCTCGTGGTGGGTGGACACGAAGGTGCCCTTGCCCTGCTTGCGCATCACCAGGTTCTCGGCCGCCAGTTCGTCGATGGCCTTGCGCACCGTGCCCTGGCTGACCTTGAAGCGGTTGGCCAGCTCCACTTCGCTGGGGATCAACTCGCCCGGCTTCCACTCGCCCGATTGCAGGCTTTGCGTGATGAGCGCCTTGATTTGCTGGTACAGTGGGGAGAAAGTCGGCGACGGCGCGGCCGCAGCGCCCGCGGACGCCCCGGCAACCCCGCCGGTGCTGGCGGCAGTGGAATTACTGTTCGGATTGGGCGGGACGGAATTCATAGACCAAGATTTCACCACAAATGCCCGGTGCCGTCCAGCAAAAACAAGCAATAACTTATCTGTCTTATATAAGACATAAGATAGGATTGACAGATACCTGCCACACGCCTACACTCCCCGGCGAGACGCTTGCGCTGACGCATATAAGCACTCGATTTGCAGTATGATTACGATTTTCCCGGACCGGCACCGGTCCAGCTTAGAGAACGTTTTACTTCCCACTTTGGAGATTCATCATGGCTAAAACCCCAATGCGTGTTGCTGTCACCGGCGCCGCCGGTCAAATCGGTTACGCTCTGCTGTTCCGCATCGCCAATGGCGACATGCTGGGCAAGGACCAACCAGTCATTCTGCAACTGCTGGAAATCGCCGACGAAAAAGCCCAGAAAGCCCTGAAGGGCGTCATGATGGAAATCGACGACTGCGCGTTCCCGCTGCTGACCGAGATGACCGCCCACTCCGACCCGATGACCGCCTTCAAGGATGTCGACGTCGCCGTGCTGGTTGGCGCCCGTCCACGCGGCCCAGGCATGGAACGCAAGGACCTGCTGGAAGCGAACGCCCAGATCTTCACCGTGCAAGGCAAGGCGCTGGATGCCGTCGCATCGCGCAACGTCAAGGTCCTGGTGGTCGGCAACCCAGCCAACACCAACGCCTACATCGCCATGAAATCGGCGCCATCGCTGCCGGCCAAGAACTTCACCGCCATGCTGCGCCTGGACCACAACCGCGCGCTGTCGCAAGTGGCCGCCAAGACCGGCACCGCCGTCAAGGACATCGAGAAGCTGTGCGTATGGGGCAACCACTCGCCTACCATGTACGCCGACTACCGTTTCGCCACCGTCAACGGCAAGGCTGTCAAGGAACTGATCAACGACCAGGAATGGAACGCCAACGTGTTCCTGCCAACCGTCGGCAAACGCGGCGCGGCGATCATCGAAGCGCGCGGCCTGTCGTCGGCAGCGTCGGCAGCCAACGCAGCGATCGACCACGTGCATGACTGGGTACTGGGCACCGCCGGCAAGTGGACCACTATGGGCGTTCCTTCGGATGGTTCGTACGGCATCCCTGAAGGCACCATGTTCGGCTTCCCAGTGACCACCGAAAACGGCGAATACAAAATCGTCCAGGGCCTGGAAATCGACGCCTTCTCGCAAGAGCGCATCAACATCACCCTGAAAGAACTGACCGAAGAGCGCGAAGGCGTCAAGCACCTGCTGCCGGCCTAAGTTCCGACACCACCGCACGTGGAACCGGTTAATCCACCGATCCGCCGCACCCGCCGCGCTGCCGAGAGCAGCGCGGCGTCCGTTCCTACTGACCTATCCCGCATGCACCCATCCGAGGTTTTATTCCAGGGCAATCGCCAGCCGCTGCTGCTGCCGGCCTGCGACCATTACGCCGGCTCCGAAAAGCTGATGCGCAAATCGATCGCCCTGCAACAAGAGCTTGGCCCCCTGTTCGACATCACCCTCGATTGCGAAGACGGCGCCAGCGCCGGCAACGAGGAAGCGCACGCCCGCCTGGTGGCGGCGCTGCTGCTGTCGGACGAGAACAAATTCAACCGCATCGGCGCCCGCGTGCACGATGTCGCCAGCCCGTTCTTCGCGCAGGACGTCGCCATCATCTGCGCCGCCGCGCCGCGCCTGGCCTACCTGGTGCTGCCCAAGGTGCACAGCGCCAAGGAGGTGGCCGCCGCCATCAAGCTGATCAACACCCACGCCGCCAAGGCCGGCCGCAAGGACCTGCCGGTGCACGTGCTGATCGAGACCCACGGCGCGCTGCGCGAGGCCCACGACATTGCCGCCCTGCCCCAGGTGCAGTGCCTGTCGTTCGGCATCATGGATTTCGTCTCGTCGCACTACGGCGCGATCCCGGCCAACGCGATGCGCACGCCGGGCCAGTTCACCCACCCGCTGGTGGTGCGCGCCAAGCTGGAGATCGCCGCCGCCTGCCACGCGCACGGCAAGGTGCCGTCGCATAACGTGACCACCGAGATCAAGGACACGGCGGTCGCCGCCAACGATGCCCAGCGCGCCGCCGCCGAATTCGGCTACACGCGCATGTGGAGCATCCACCCGAACCAGATCAAACCAATTATCAAGACCTTCACGCCGCGCCTGTCCGAGGTCAGCGAGGCGGCCGCCATCCTGCTTGAGGCTGAGGCGGCTCAATGGGGGCCAATTTCCCAAAACGGGCGCTTGCATGACCGTGCAAGCTACAGATACTATTGGACCGTTTTACAGCGCGCCAAGCTGGCCGGGCTGAGCTTGCCCGAGTCCGCCGTCGCGCTGATCAACGGCAGCCCCACCGACCCCACACTGGAAACACCATGATGTCCATCTCCAAACTCCTTATGGCATGCAGCTTCGCGCTGGCTTCCCTGACCCTGGCCACCGGCGCGCAAGCGCAGAACGCCGCCCCCGCCAAGAAATCCGTCAAGAAGGCGGGCAAATCCAAGGCCGCCGCCAAGCCGGCCGAGGCCAAGACGCCCGACGAGGACGCCGACGAGCCGGCCGTGGCCGATGCCGCGGTGACCGACTTCGACTGCGAACTGGGCAACAAGATCACGATCTACGCCAACGCCAACGACGAGTCGCACATCGCGCTGCGCTGGAAGAAGCGCCTGCACCGCCTGACCCGCGTAGGCACCACCACCGGCGCCCAGCGCTTTGAAAACAAATTGTACGGCCTGGTCTGGATCGGTATTCCGGCCAAGGCCATGCTGCTGGACTCCAAGCAGAACCGCCAGCTGGCCAATGAGTGCCGCAACGCCGAACAGCTGAAGCCGGTCACCACCAGCGCGACGGAGCCGGCCAGCACCAAGGTCACGATTCAATAACAGGTTTCGATAACACGTTCCAAAAGGGGCGCGCCGGCACGGGCGCCAGCACCACGGTTTTAACTTCAATAATAGACGATACCCACGAAGGAGAGGTCATGTCCCGCAACACTCTGAACACGCTTAAGGATTTCAACATTTCCGGCAAAAAGGGCAAGTTCTACTCGCTGCCAGCCCTGGAAAAGAGCCTGGGCGCCAAAATCTCCCGCCTGCCGGTATCGATCCGCGTTGTGCTGGAATCCGTGCTGCGTAACTGCGACGGCAAGAAAGTCACCGAAGAACACGTCAAGCAGCTGGCCAACTGGGGCGCGACCGCCGACCGTACCGACGAGATCCCGTTCGTGGTCGCCCGCGTGGTGCTGCAGGACTTCACCGGTGTGCCGCTGCTGGCCGACCTGGCCGCGATGCGCAACGTCGCCTACAAGATGGGTGTGAACGCCAAGAAGATCGAGCCGCTGGTGCCTGTGGACCTGGTGGTCGACCACTCGGTCACCATCGACCACTTCCGCGAAAAGGGCGCGCTGGACCTGAACATGAAGCTGGAATTCTCGCGCAACAACGAGCGCTACCAGTTCATGAAGTGGGGCATGCAAGCCTTCGACACCTTCGGCGTCGTGCCACCTGGCTTCGGCATCGTCCACCAGGTCAACCTGGAATACCTGGCGCGCGGCGTGCACAAGACCGCCGACGGCGTGTACTACCCTGACACCCTGGTGGGCACCGACTCGCACACCACCATGATCAACGGCATCGGCGTGGTCGGCTGGGGCGTGGGCGGCATCGAGGCGGAAGCCGGCATGCTGGGCCAGCCAGTGTACTTCCTGACCCCGGACGTGATCGGCGTGAACCTGACCGGCGTGCTGCGCGAAGGCTGCACCGCGACCGACCTGGTGCTGACCATCACCGAACTGCTGCGCAAGGAAAAAGTCGTCGGCAAGTTCGTCGAGTTCTTCGGCGAAGGCACCGAGACGCTGTCGCTGACCGACCGCGCCACCATCGCCAACATGGCGCCTGAATACGGCGCGACCATGGGCTTCTTCCCGGTGGACGACGCTACCGTCGAATACTTCGAAGGCACCGGCCGCACCAAGGATGAAATCGCAGCGTTCGCCGCCTACTTCAAGGCCCAGGGCCTGTACGGCGTGCCGAAAGCCGGCGAGATCGACTACACCCGCGTGGTGGAACTGAACCTGACCTCGGTCACGCCTTCGCTGGCTGGTCCCAAGCGTCCACAGGACCGTATCGAAATCGGCAACGTGAAGAACAACTTCACCGAACTGTTCTCGAAACCGACCACCGAAAACGGCTTCAACAAAAAAGCCGACGACCTGAACAAGACCTACACCACCACCAACGGCGTGAACGTGAAGAACGGCGACGTGCTGATCGCCGCGATCACCTCGTGCACCAACACCTCGAACCCGAGCGTGCTGCTGGCCGCCGGCCTGCTGGCCAAGAAGGCGGTCGAAGCCGGCCTGACCGTCGCTCCGCACATCAAGACCTCGCTGGCGCCTGGCTCCCGCGTGGTGACCGAGTACCTGACCGCCGCCGGCCTGCTGCCATACCTGGAGCAACTGGGCTTCGGCGTGACCGCCTACGGTTGCACCACCTGCATCGGTAACGCCGGCGACCTGACCCCGGAACTGAACGCCGCCATCGCCGCCAACGACATCGTCGCTTCGGCCGTGCTGTCCGGTAACCGTAACTTCGAAGCGCGTATTCACCCGAACATCCGCTCGAACTTCCTGGCATCGCCACCGCTGGTCGTGGCCTACGCCATCGCCGGCAACATGACCGTCGACCTGATGACCCAGCCGGTTGGCAAGGGCAAAAATGGCAAGGACGTGTACCTGGGCGACATCTGGCCGACCTCGAAAGAGATCGCCAAGCTGATGAAGTTCGCGATGAACTCGAAAGTGTTCAAGTCGAACTACGCCGACGTCAAGGGCAACCCGGGCAAGCTGTGGGAACACGTGTCGTCGACCGAAGGCAATGTGTACAACTGGCCAGCGTCGACCTACATCGCCGAGCCACCGTTCTTCGACGGCTTCGAGATGACCCCGAAAGCGGCCGCCACCGGCATCACCGGCGCGCGCGCACTGGGCGTGTTCGGCGACTCGATCACCACCGACCACATCTCCCCTGCCGGCTCCATCAAGGAAGACGGTCCAGCGGGCAAATGGCTGCTGGCCAACGGCGTGCAGAAGGCGGACTTCAACTCCTACGGCTCGCGCCGCGGCAACCACGAGATCATGATGCGCGGCACCTTCGCCAACGTGCGTATCAAGAACAAGATGATCCCTGCCAAGGCGGACGGTTCGGCGGTTGAAGGCGGCATCACGATTCACCAGCCATCGGGCGAACAGCTGTCGATCTACGACGCGGCGATGAAGTATGTGGCCGAAGGCACGCCAACCATGGTGTTCGGCGGCGAAGAGTACGGCACCGGCTCGTCGCGCGACTGGGCAGCCAAGGGCACCCAGCTGCTGGGCGTGAAGGCTGTGATCGTGCGTTCGTTCGAACGTATCCACCGCTCGAACCTGGTGGGCATGGGCGTGCTGCCGCTGCAATTCATCGGCAACGACAGCGTTGAATCGCTGGGCATCACCGGCAAGGAAGTCTACGACCTGAAGGGTCTGGAAGGCGAGATCAAGCCACAGCAACTGGCTACCCTGGTCATCCACCGCGAAGGCAAGCCGGCACAGGAAGTGAAAGTGCTGCTGCGTATCGACACCCCGATCGAAGTCGACTACTACAAGCATGGCGGCATCCTGCCGTTCGTGCTGCGCCAGCTGCTGGCCGCTTAATCCCGTAGTTGTTTCATCAGGAACGCCGGCTAGTCCGGCGTTTTTTTATGCACGTTTGCCGAATCAACTACAATACGGTTCATAAGGGTTATCATCTGCATGACTGATCCGCTTTATCCACTTTTATGAGACTCTTATTGCGCTATGCGTCGTCCAAACAAAGATTCATCCCATAAGTTGTCTGCCGAGAGCCAACGCCTCGTCACCTATGCCCTCGCAGTCGGGCAGGCGGCCAGCCGTATCGAAGAGCGGGCCTGGGAACACAGCCTCGATGCGCAGCTCCAGAAACTCCTCAAGTCCGGCCACCAGGACACCATCGATTCAACCTTGAACAGCCTGTTCAAGGAAGACCTGAACGCGTACGACGTGTTGATGGATGGCGTGGAAGCGGCCAGCGAATCGGGCACCATTACGGTGGAAACCGACGGCGTCGCCAAGCAGTACGACGTGCTGCTGGTGGCCGCGCCCATCCTGGCCTGGACCCGCTTCGCCATCGCCTCGGGCGCCATCCCGCCCGACCTGCTGACCACGCTGTCGGCGCACTTCTCGGCCCACCTGCTGGCCGACGGCACGCGCATGGCGATGTCGCCGACGCTGTTCTCGATCGACCAGCTGCCGCGCAGCCATGTCGAGACCTACGGCAAGGTGCACAAGCTGGCCCAGGCCGCGCTCAAGGGCACGGCGCTCAAGGCCGACACCAAGGTGCCGGAGACCGCGCCCTTCCTGGCCGACACCCGCTACCTGATGGTGGCCGTGGTGGCGCCGGCCGGCGGCCCGCTGTTCCGCTGGCAGATGCCGGCCAACCAGGCCAACTTCGTGGCCGAGCGCACCAACGCGCTGGAGCAGTGGCGCGCGCAGGTCACGCCAACCATCAACCGCCTGCTGCCGGGTTGCGGCGTCGAGCTGCTGCTGCCGGAGGCCTACTACATGGCCTGCCGCGAGGCGGACAAGCTGATCCGCCCGGTGTCGATCCGCGCGGCCGTGCACTACCTGACGCACACGCTGGCGGTCGAGCCGTCCGAACTGCGCGCGGTGATCGCCGGCTTCGGCGAGGAAAACTCCGACGGTCAGATCGACGAGTACCGCGTGGCCTTCACGCAGCGTTCGTCGCCGGACGTGATCTACGGTGTGGTGTGGCCGCTGTACGGGCAGGAGGACGAGGAAGGCACGCCGCCGGAAGGTCCGCTGCAAGGCGGTCCGGGCGGCATCCTGCAGAAGCCGGTGACGCCGGTGGAAGAGATCGTCAGCCACCTGAACGCGGCCGGCATCACGCAGATCAAGAAGCATAGCGAGCGCTATGTGGCCGAGTTCTGCGACGACTGCGGCGCGCCGCTGTTCGCCGACCCGGTCGGCGAGCTGGCCCACGCGGAAATGCCCGAGGACGCGCCCACCGGCACCGAGCACTTCCACTAAGCACAACGCCCTCGATGAGGGCGTTGTTATTTGGGGGATGGCGGCGACAGGTAGATGACGATGGGCTGCGCTGGCGGCGCGGCCGCCTGCACTGTCGCAGGCTGGACTTGCGGCTTCAATATCTGGCTCAGTGTAATACCTAGTCCGCCAAAGCCGATAAACAGACCAATCAAACTAGCAACCATCCACTTGTGCGTATCGGCCGACATCTTGTGCATTTCGGCACGCAAAGCCTCGATGTCCGCCTTCGTCGCTAACGTCGGCAGGATGGCATTGTAGTGCGCCTCAAGCGCGGCAAACCGCTCGTTGTCCATCCAACCAGCTTAGTACAAATCCGGGCGCCTACCAAGCCGAATACGGATGCTTAATCAGACTTGAATTGAGATAGCGCAGGTCGTCGGTGACTTCCTCGCCCACCCAGTCCGGCTTGTCGAAGGCCTGGTCTTCCGAGGCCAACTCGATCTCGGCCACGACCAGCCCGGCGTTCGCACCGAGGAACTCATCCACTTCCCACACATTGCCCGCGTAGGGGATGCGACGGCGGTATTTTTCGATCAGCGGCTGCTCGCACAAACGGTCCAGCAGCTCGGCCGCGTCGGCCATCGGGATCGGATACTCCCACTCGCCGCGCGTGGCGCCGACGTTGCGGCCCTTGATCGTCATCACCGCCCGGTCGCCCTCGATGCGCACCCGCACCACGCGGTCCTTGTGCGACGACAGATAGCCCTGGCGAAAAAACACCGGCTCGCCAAGGCTCTTCCACGCATCGCCGCGCAAGAGGAACTTGCGCTCGATTTCAACGCCCATCTCAGGCGTCCAGCGACAGCAGGATCGGTTGCAGGATCGCCGCGCCCAGCGCCGCGCTGCGGGCGCCGTTCCAGCCCACGTGCGGGTCCGGCAGGTCGGCGTTGTCCTTGAAGGGCATCTCCAGCGTCAGCGCCAGGCAGCCGAAGTGGTGGCCGACGTACTTGGAGGCCAGCGTCAGCATGTCTTCCTTGTACTTGCTGGCGGCGTAGCCGTACTTGTCCTGGAAGTCCGGACTGGCGTCCTTGTAGCGATTGATGAAGTCCTGCTGCTTGACGCGGCGCTCTTCGCTGAAGTTCTCCAGCATCTCGTTACCGGCCACGAAGTTGTACGGCAGCGCCTCGTCGCCGTGGATATCGAAGAACATGTCGATGCCGGTTTCGTGCATCTTCTGCTTCACGTACAGCACTTCCGGGCTGCGCTCGACCGATGGTGTCATCCACTCGCGATTGAGGTTGGCGCCCGAGGCGTTGGTGCGCAGGTTGCCGCGCACCGAGCCGTCCGGATTCATGTTCGGCACGATGTAGAACACGCAGCGCTGCAGCAGCTTGCGGGCGATCGGATTGGCGTCGTCCAGCAGCGAATCGATCAGGCCTTCGATGAACCATTCGGCCATCGACTCGCCCGGATGCTGGCGCGCGATGAACCAGATCTTCTTTTCCGCTTCCGGCTTGCCGATGACAACCATGTTCATGTCGCGGCCATCGACGGTGTTGCCCAGGTCGTGCACGCGGGCCAGCGGATGCTCGGCCACTTCGCCCAGCAGGCGCAGATGGCGCTCGAACGAATACGGCTCGAAGTAGGCGTAGTAGACGCTGTCCGTTTCCGGCGTGTGCTTGATCGTCATGACCTGGCCGTCGAAGGCGGTCGGCACGCGGAACCAGTTTTCGGTGTCGTAGCTGGCCACGGCCTGGTAGTCCTCGTAGCCCTTGGCGTAGGTGGCCTGGCCGGCGTTCAGGAAGCGCATGCGCACCTGCTGGCCGCGCGCGCCCTGCAGGCGGAAATGGAACCACTGGTGGATATCGGCATGCGAGTCCTTGCGCAGATTCAGTTCGATTTCCGCCGCGCTGTCCGCGCGCAGCACTTCGATGGCGCCCGAGTCGAAGTTTTGGCTGATTTTGATGGTCATGTTGATCCAGTTTAAATGAATTCCGATGACCCTATTTTACCAGCATGCTTCCTTCGCGTTTGTAGCGGGCATGCCAGGACAAGGCCTGCTCCAGCACATGCGGCGTCTGGCCGCCGCCCTTGAGCGCTTCGGCGTAGTAGGCGCGCAGCTGCGGGCGGTAATCAGGATGGGCGCAGTTCTCGATGATCAGCGGCGCGCGTTCGCGCGGAGCCAGGCCGCGCAAGTCCGCCAGGCCCCATTCGGTCACCAGCACATCGACGTCATGCTCGGTGTGGTCGACGTGGGCGGCGAACGGCACCACGCTCGATATCGCGCCGTCCTTGGCCACCGACTTGGTGACGAACATCGAGATCTGGGCGTTGCGGGCGAAGTCGCCCGAGCCGCCGATGCCGTTCATCATGTGCGTGCCGCCGACGTGGGTGGAGTTGACGTTGCCGTAGATGTCGAACTCCAGCGCCGTGTTCAGCGCGATGAGGCCCAGGCGCCGCACCACCTCCGGATGGTTGCTGATCTCCTGGGGACGCAGCACGATGCGCTCGCGATACTGCTCGATATTGCGGATGAACTTCTCGTGCATCGCCGCCGACAGCGTGATCGACGACGCCGACGCCATCGACAGCTGGCCCGAATCGAGCAGCTCGATGGCGCTGTCCTGCAGCACTTCGGAATACATGGTCATGTCGCGGAACGGCGAATCGATCAGGCCATGCAGGACGGCGTTGGCGATGGTGCCGATGCCCGCCTGCAGCGGCCGCAGCTCAGGCCCCATGCGGCCCGCCTTCACTTCCCCCTGGAAGAAGGCGATCACGTGGCGCGCAATGGCGTCGGTCTCGTCGTCGGGCGGCAGCGCGTTGGACGGGCTGTCCGGACTGTCGGTGATGACGATGGCGGCGATGCGGTCGGGATGCACCGGGATCGAGGTCCAGCCCATGCGCTGCCACGGCGCCAGCAGCGGAATGGCGCCCCGGTGCGGGCGCGCACCCGGGATGTAGACATCATGGAAGCCCTCCAGCGCCAGCGGCGCGCTCAGGTTGATCTCGACGATGATCTTGCCCGCCTGCTGGGCGAAGTTGGCCGAGTTCCCGAGCGACATGGTGGGGATGATGCCGCCGTCCGGCGTGATCGCCACCGCTTCGATGACGGCGATATCGACGGGCTTCAGGTCGCCGGAGCGCAGCTGCTCCGCCGTCTCCGACAGGTGCTGGTCGATGAACATCACCTCGCCCGAATTGATCTTGCGGCGCAGCGCGGCGTCGGCCTGGAAGGGCATGCGGCGCGCGACCACGCCGGCGTTGGCCATCAAGCCATCGCTGTCGTTGCCCAGCGAGGCGCCGGTCAGCAGCGTCAGGTTCAGCGGCTCCTGGCGGGCGCGTTCCACCAGCGCGAGGGGCAGCGCCTTGGCGTCGCCGGCGCGGGTGAAACCGCTCATGCCGACGGACATGCCGTTCTTGAACAGCCGGGCCGCCTGCTCGGCGGTCATCACCTTGTCCATCAGCGCCGGGCGGCGGATACGGTCTTCATGCATTGCGATCTCCTGATTATTCGAATTTGATTTAGTATAGAATTCGGACATCAGTCGCTGTATGACTTAAATTCTCATCTTCCAGTCGTTTTATTCATGGACCTCAGATCGCTGCGCTACTTCGTCGAGACCGTTCGCCTGAACAGCTTCACGCAGGCGGCGGAGTCGCTGCACGTCACGCAATCGACCATCAGCAAGATGGTGCGACAGCTGGAGCAGGAAGTGGGCGCCCAGCTGCTGATACGCGAAGGCCGCAAGCTGACGCTGACCGACACCGGCAGCGTGGTCTACGCGCGCGGCGAGGAGATGCTGGCCACCATGCGCCAGCTGACCGAGGAAGTGCGCGACACGCAAGCCGCCCAGAGCGGCCACCTGACGATCGGCATCCCGCCGATGATCAACCTGCTGTTCACGCCCGTGCTCAAGGCCTTCCGCCAGCGCCATCCCGACATCGCGCTGACCTTGCGGGAGGATGCCGGCCAGGCGCTGGAGCGCCAGGTGGCGATGGGCGAACTGGAAATCGGCATGACGGCGCTGCCGGCCGATCCGCAACTGGGGCTGCAGACGGCGCCCATCGCCAGCTACCCGATCTGGGCGTTGGCCGCGCATGGCACCTTCCAGAAACACCGCACCACGCTCAAGCTGAAGGCGCTGACGAACATGCCGCTGGTGCTGTTGAAGGACGATTTCGCGCTGACGCGCAGCCTGCGGCACGCCTTCAGCGCGGCCGGCTTCGAGCCGCAGATCGCCGCGCAGAGCGGCCAGTGGGACTGGCTGGTGGCGATGGCGTCGGCCGGCATGGGGGTGGCGCTGCTGCCGGAACCATTCATCCACCGGCTGGCGATCGGCCGGCTGGACGCGGTGCGGCTGGTGGAGCCGGAGCTGCAGTGGCAGGCCGCGCATGTGTGGCGCGGCCCCTACCTGTCGCACGCGGCGCGCGCCTGGCTGGACGTGTGCCGCGAGGTGCTGCGCGCCTAAAGCGCCGGCAGCTCGTGGATGGCGATGCCCTCGATCGGGTCGATCTCGCGGTCCCACGGGCGCAGGGCGATCATGCGCCGCGTGTCCTCGTAGCCGGCCTGCCAGCGCGCGCGGATGCCGGCGGCGCTGAAGTCGATGTCCTTGGTGTGGTCCTCGCCGCCGATGCGCGGCGCCTTCAGCGACACCACATGCATGGTGGTGCCGCAGCCCCACGAGGCCAGTTCGCGCACCTCGGGCGACATCGCCGCCTCGTCCGACAGGTGCAGCGTCAACTGGCGGATCACGTGGCGCAGCCGGTGCAGCTTGCGCTGCTGCTCGATATTGCTGGCGCGGCTGGCATATTGGATTTCCTTGTACTTGTCGAGCACCTGCAGCATGCTTTGCGGCTCGCTGCCATCCGGGTTCCACACCTGCACCGAGAAGATCACTGAACTGCGGCGCGGCTCGTCGTCCAGCACCGCCTCGATCGGCGTGTTGGAGAAGATGCCGCCGTCCCAGTATGGCGCGCCGTCGATGCGTACTGATGGAAAGGCCGGCGGCAAGGCGCCGGACGCCATCACGTGCGACGCGCCCAGCGCTTCCTTGCGGCTGTCGAAGTAGCGCATGGCGCCGGTGCGCGCGTTGACCGCGCCGACGGTCAGCCGCGTGCGGCGGTCGTTGATGTAGTCGAAATCGACCAGCGTATCGAGCGTGGTGCGCAGCGGCGCGGTCTGATAGAAGGACGCGTGTTCGATGCCAACCTTGGCGTCGGGGTTCCACCACGACGAGAGATTGGGTTCGAAGAAGGCCGGTATGCCCTGCCCCATCGTCACCGCATTGGCCAGCGCGCGCGGCATGAAGGAAAAGCCCAGCGCGTTCTGCTCCATGCGGTGCCAGAACTGGCGCAGCCGGTCCATGCGGTAGCGCGGCTCGTTGCCAGCGATGATGGCGCCGTTGATGGCGCCGATGGACGTGCCGATCACCCAGTCCGGCTCGACGCCGGCTTCGTGCATCGCCTGGTAGACGCCCACCTGGTAGGCGCCCAAAGCGCCGCCGCCCTGCAGCGCCAGCACGACTTGCCCCGGCATCGATGGCGACGAAAGTTGGGCGGGTTTGCGATTCAAGTGTGACCTCCGGAAGAATACGGGCTGCGCTGCACCGCACCATCCGATTGTAGTGCAATTCAGCGCGGCCCGCAGCTTCGTTTATGCCACCATCATGCCAGCGTCACACCCTTGGCCGCCAGCGCCGCGCGCACGCCGGCGCCGTAGGCCGGGTCGGCCTGGTCGAAGTGGGCCAGCTGGCGGGCGATGATCTCGGCGCTCACCTGGCTCAACGGACCGGCGATGTTGTCGAACAGGTTCTGCTGCTCCTGCGCCGGCATCAGGCGGAACAGATTACCGGCTTGCGTGTAATCGTCTTCCTTGCCGCGGCCGTCGAAACGGGCCGCGCCGCCTTGCAGCGCCAGCGCCGGTTCGCCGTGGCCCAGGCCCTGCGGATTGCTGCCGTTCGCCTCGGTGGCCGCGTAGTTCTGCGCCGCGCCGCCGTTGGCGATGGCCATCGCGCCGTCGCGCTGCTGGTTGTGGAACGGGCAGCGCGGCGCGTTCACCGGCAGGTGCTGGTGGTTGGTGCCGACGCGGTACAGCTGGGCGTCGTGGTAGGCGAACAGGCGCGCCTGCAGCATCTTGTCCGGCGAGTAGCCCAGGCCAGGCACCACGTTGGCCGGCGACAGCGCGGCCTGTTCCACCTCGGCGTGGTAGTTCAGCGGGTTGCGGTTCAACTCGAACACGCCGACCGGGATCAGCGGGAAGTCCTTGTGCGGCCAGACCTTGGTCAGGTCGAACGGATTCCAGCCGGTGCGCGCTTCCCATGCGGCCAGTTCGGCCTCGGTGGCCACCTGCAGCTTGACGTCCCACTGCGGGAAGTCGCCGGCGGCGATGGCGCCGAACAGGTCGCGCTGGGCGTAGTCCGGATCGGTGCCGGCGATGCGGGTGGCTTCCGCGGCCGGCAGGTTCTTGATGCCTTGCCTGGTTTTCAGGTGCCACTTGACGTAGACGCGGTCACCGGCGGCGTTGATCATGCTGAAGGTGTGGCTGCCGAAACCGTCCATGTGGCGGTAGCCGTCCGGCGTGCCGCGGTCGGAGAACAGCATCGTCACCTGGTGCAGGCTTTCCGGCGTCTTACTCCAGAAGTCGAACATCATGGTCGGCGATTTGAGGTTGGTCTGCGGATCGCGTTTCTGGGTGTGGATGAAGTCGGGGAACTTGATGCCATCCTTGATGAAGAACATCGGCGTGTTGTTGCCGACCAGGTCCCAGTTGCCTTCCTCGGTGTAGAAGCGCATGGCGAAGCCGCGTGGATCGCGTTCGGTGTCGGCGCTGCCCTTCTCGCCGCCGACGGTGGAAAAGCGCACGAAGGTGTCGGTCTTCTTGCCGATCTCGGAGAACAGCCTGGCCTTGGTGTACTTGGTGATGTCGTGGGTGACGGTGAAGGTGCCGTAGGCGCCCGAACCCTTGGCGTGCACGACGCGCTCTGGAATGCGCTCGCGGTTGAAGTGCTGGAGCTTCTCGATCAGGTGGAAGTCTTGCAGCAGCAGCGGGCCACGCGGGCCGGCGCTGGCGGAGTTCTGGTTGTCGGCGACCGGGATGCCGGAGGCGGTGGTGATCGGTGGCTGGCTCATTGCTATGACTCCTGGTTGTTTGATAGTGAAATCATTCTACCGGCGGAGCATCATAAATAAAATCTATATATATTTATTAAATCAATAGTTATTAGCAATGATCGTGGCCGTAAAAAAACCGGGGACGAGGCCCCGGTTCGTTTTACGCTTCGCTGATGCGCTTGGCGATGTGGGCCAGCGCCTCTTCCACCTGGTCGACCAGGATCAGGCACAGGTCGCCCTCTTTCAGGCGCGCCAGGGCGGTGTCGATGGCGAGGAACTCGCCGTAGATCTCCTGAATGTGCGTGGTGCGCGGGGCGCCGTTCAGGCCCGAACGCAGCAGGCCCACCACCTCGCCGTCCACGCGGCCGCGCTGGCAGGCGTCTTCGTACAGGATCACGTCGTCGAAGGCGCGGCCCAGGATCTGCGTCTGCTGCGTGATGTCCTGGTCGCGGCGGTCGCCGGCGCCGCTGATCACCACCGCGCGGCGCTTGGCCGGCATGGTCTCCACCGCCTGCACCAGCGCCAGGATGGCGTCCGGATTGTGGCCGTAGTCGGCGATCAAGGTCGCGCCCTTGTAGTCGAACACGTTGAAACGGCCGGGCGCGTTGTCGGAATCGTTGGCGAAGGTTTTCAGGCCGAGGCGGATCGCGTCCCAGCTGATGCCCACGCCCCAGGCGGCGGCAACCGACGCCATGACATTCTCCACCTGGAAGCCGATGGCGCCGTTGCGGGTGATCGGCACTTCCGACAAGGGAATGCGCTGCACGTTCTTGCCTTCGGCGGCGACGATATGGCCGTCTTCCACGTACACGGTGCGGCTGCCTTGCGCCAGGTGCGTGGCGATCACCGGGTGGCCGCGTTCCGCGCCGAAGAAGATCACCTTGCCGCGGCAGGTCGCGGCCATGCCGGCGACGATGGGATCGATCGCGTTCAGCACAGCGAAGCCGCTCTCGGAGACGTTCTGCACGATCACGCGCTTCAGCACGGCCAGGTCTTCCACCGTGGTGATGTAGTTCAGGCCTAGGTGGTCGCCGCTGCCGATGTTGGTGACGACAGCCACCTGGCAACGGTCGAAGGCCAGGCCTTCACGCAGCACGCCGCCGCGCGCGGTCTCGAACACGGCCGCGTCGACGTCGGGATGCAGCAGCACGTTGCGCGCGCTGCGCGGGCCGCTGCAGTCGCCGCTGTCGGTCTGGCGGCCTTCGATGTAGACGCCGTCGGTGTTGGTCATGCCGGTGCGCAGGCCACTGGCCGTGAGCAGGTGGGCGATCAGGCGCACGGTGGTGGTCTTGCCGTTGGTGCCGGTGACAGCGACCACCGGAATGCGGCCGTTCTCGCCCGGCGCGAACATGGTGTTGACGATGGCCTCGCCCACCGCGCGGCCCTTGCCGAACGATGGCGCGATGTGCATGCGCAGGCCGGGGGCGGCGTTCACTTCCACCACGCCGCCGCGCTGGTTCTCGATCGGCTGCAGCACGCCGTCGCAGACCACGTCGACGCCGCAGATATCGAGGCCGATCATCTGCGCCGCTTCCACCGCGCGCGCCGCCACTTCAGGGTGCACGTCGTCGGTGACGTCGGTGGCGGTGCCGCCGGTCGACAGGTTGGCGTTGTTGCGCAGGATGACGCGCTGGCCCTTGGCCGGAATCGAATCGGCGTCCAGGTCCTGCAACGCCAGGCGCGCCAGCGCGATGTCGTCGAAGCGGATCTTGGTCAGCGAGGTCGAATGGCCGCTGCCGCGGCGCGGGTCGGCATTGACGATGTTGACCAGCTCACGCACGGTGTGCGTGCCGTCGCCCACCACTTGCGGCGGGTCGCGGCGCGCGGCCGCCACCAGCTTGTTGCCGATGACGAGCAGGCGATAGTCGTGGCCCGGCAGGTAGCGCTCGACCATGATGTTGTCGCGGAATTCCTTCGCCGTGCGGAACGCTTTGGCCAGGTGCTCCCTGGTCATCACGTTGACGGTGACGCCCTTGCCCTGGTTGCCGTCCTTCGGCTTGACCACCACCGGCAGGCCGATTTCCTGCGCGGCGGCCCAGGCGTCGTCGACGTCTTCCACCGAGCGGCCATTGGGCACGGGCACGCCGGCCGCGTGCAGCAGCTTCTTGGTCAGTTCCTTGTCCTGCGCGATCGATTCGCCGATGGCGCTGGTACTGTCCATCTCGGCGGCCTGGATGCGGCGCTGGCGCGAACCCCAGCCGAACATCACCATGCTGCCTTCGGTCAGGCGGCGGATCGGGATGTCGCGCGCGACGGCGGCGCTGACGATGGCGCCGGTGCTCGGGCCAAGGCGCACGTCTTCATCGAGGTCGCGCAGTTCGTTCAGCGCGCCGGTCAGGTCGAACGGGGTGTCGGCCAGGGCGGCGTTGATCAGGTTGTGCGCCAGCGTGATCGCCAGGCGGCCCACCGCTTCCTCGCTGTATTCGACGACGGTCTGGTAGATGCCCTCTTCCAGCGTGGCGGTGGTGCGGCTGAAGGTGACCGGGCAGCCGGCCTGCGCCTGCAGGCTCAGGGCCGCCACTTCCAGCACGCGCGCCAGCGGCACGGCGTCGGTGTAACCGGCGGTTTGCAGGGCGCCGATGGCGGGGAAGCGGGCGTGCAGGCGCTGCTCGAAGCCGGGCAGCGTGGCGATCGACTGCTCCTCGGACGGGCACGATACGATCACTTCCACCGCCGTGTGGTGGCTCCAAAGATTCGGTCCGCGCAGCGCGCGGGTGCGGATGACTTCCATAACTCTGCTTGTTCTTTCGTGATGTATCAGTGATGAGTTCGCTTCGGATTCGCGTCGAAGGTGCGCAGGCCGGCGCCGATCAATTCAGGCGTCAGGCCCAGCGCCCAACCGGCGGCGATCGCGGCCAGCACGGCTTCCGGCGGCACCAGCGGCGACAGCGGCAGGCTCGAAATATCTTCATGGCCCTGCGCCAGCACGATGCGTTCGGCGCGCTGGAACACCACGCGCTTGCCATCCTGGCGGTGCGCGGCGATGGCGGCCAGGTGCTCGTCGACGCCGTAGAACATCACGTCGCCGTCGCACAGGTCGGCCATGTCGACCACCTGCGGGTCGGCGGCGTTAAGCACCGCCACGCCGCTCGGCAGGATGACGTCGACCTGGGTGCGCAGCACGCCGTACAGCTTGTCGAGGCTGGCGATATGGAACTCGGCCACGTCCTCGAAGTCGCTGACGTCGGTCACCACGCCGACCGCGCATTTGTCGTAGGCCAGGCCTTCGGTCAGGATCATGCGGGCGCTGGCTTCGAACACGCCGGCTTCGACGTTCTTGTTGAGCAGCAGGCGTTCGCCGCTTTCCCAGTCGCTGAAGCCGTCGCGCGGCAGCAGGCGGCCGTTGACGAACAGGCCGTCCGCGCACGTCAGGCCGACCTTCTTGCCGCTGATCTGCAGCAGCCAGGCGATCAGGCGCGAGGCCATGGTGGCGCCGTGCTTGCCGGTGATGCCGACGATGGGCATGCGTCCGACCTCGTCGGGCGCGAACAGGTGGTCGACAATCGCTTCGCCGACGTTGCGCGGTTCGCCGGCGGCGGGCTTGAGGTGGGCCAGCAGGCCGGGGCTGGCGTTGACTTCGATGACAGCGCCGCCCTGCTCTTCCAGCGGACGCGAGATGTCGGCGGCCACCACGTCGATGCCGGCGATGTCCAGCCCGACCACGCGCGCGGCCAGCGTGGCCATCGCGGCCACTTGCGGGTGTACCAGGTCGGTGACGTCGGTGGCGACGTTGCCGTTGGTCTGGATCAGCACCTTCTGGCCGTCCAGCGGAATCGAGTAGGCGGTCATGCCCTGGCGCTGCAGCTCCAGGATGATCTCGGCGCCGTCCTGCGGCGCGATGACGTTCAGCGGCGCGTCCTCGGTGGTGCCGCGGCGCGGGTCGGTGTTGATCTGGGTGTCGCACAATTCGATGATGTTGGACTTGCCGTCGCCGGTGACCCACAGCGCTTCGCCGGCGGCCGCCGCCACCAGGCGCTTGCCGACCACCAGCAGGCGGTGCTCGTTGCCGGCGATGTAGCGCTCGACGATCACGCTCTTGCTGCCGCCCTTGCGCGCGGCCAGCACGTAGGCGGCGGCGACGTCGGCTTCGGTCATCAGGTTGAGCGAAACGCCGCGGCCGTGGTTGCCGTCGTACGGCTTGACCACGACCGGCAGGCCGATGTCCTGCGCCGCTTCCCAGGCCGCTTCGGCGCTGGTGACCAGTTCACCTTCCGGCACCGGCACGCCGCACGAGGCCAACAGCGACTTGGTCAAGTCCTTGTCGCTGGCGATGCCTTCGGCGATGGCGCTGGTCTGTTCGGTTTCGGCGGTCCAGATGCGGCGCTGGCGGGCGCCGTGGCCCAGCTGCACCAGGTTGCCGTCGGTCAGGCGGATAGACGGAATCTTGCGCACGGTGGCGGCGTCGACGATGTTGGCGGTGCTCGGGCCCAGGCACAGCGACTCGACCAGGTCGGTCAGCTCGGCCACGGTGGCGGCCAGGTCGTACGGCTTGTCCTCGATCATCGCCATCAGCAGGTCGCGGCCGGCGGCCAGCGCCGCACGCCCCACCTGCTCCTGGCGGGTGCGGAAGGCCATCTTGTACAAGCCGGTGTTCTCGCCGATCTGGCGCGTCTTGCCGAAGCCGGTCTTCATGCCGGCCAGGTTTTGCAGTTCCAGCACCACGTGTTCGAGGATGTGGCCGGCGTAGGTGCCGTCGCGCAGGCGCTCGAGGAAGCCGCCGTGCTCGCCCACGCCGCAGCGGTGGATGATCAGCCCCGGCAGGATCGCGGTCAGGCGCTCATACAAGCCAGGCAACAAATTCGAGGGAAAATTCTCCAGTTCGCCGATATCCAGCCATGCCTCGATCACCGGGCGATACGTCCAGATATTGGGTCCGCGCAAATGGGTGACGCGGAGAACTTCTATGTCTTTCTTCTTGGTCATGTTTCTATTCTTGTATCTTTGTTATCAGCCGTGGCCAGCCCGCGCCGTATTTTAACCTCTGTACCACCGCCGGCGGCCAAATTGCATTTGGCCCGACCTGCGCGTGCGTTATACTTGCCGCCAACAAAACACTGGTTTTCCTTGATATCAGTCAAGGATGTGACCATTGACAGAATACCGTAAATAAAGCGCTTGCATCAGTCGCAACGCCGACTAGTTCCACCTTTGTTCCACCTTTTCGCCACCGGAGTACGCAGCACGATGACAACAGAACAACTTTCCTCCAACACCAGCCAGAGCGAGCTTCCCGAGCGCTGGCGTTCCGAGGTGCAGGCACAACTTTCCCAAGGGGAAAACGCGGTAAGTGCCCTGGAGGTTGACCTGGATGAACAACTTCGTTTCTCCAAGGGCGTGATTGTCGTCACCGAACGCGGCGTGCTGGCGCGCGCACAGGGCCGCGCGGATTGGCAACATTGGCCTTTCGCTAAGGACCTGGCGCTCAAGCACCACGACCACGCGGGCGTCGGCCATCTGGAGCTGGTGAATCACGGCGGCCGGCTTGGCGCCTGGCGTTTCACGTTGGGCCAGAACCTGCAGGCGATCCGCCTGGTCGAGCAGTTCAACGCGCACCGCGACAGCCATGCGCTGGGCGTGCCGGTGGTGCGCGAGGAAAAGAACGTCTGCCCGAGCTGCAAGGCGCCGCTGGAGCCGGAGCAGGAGGAATGCCCGATCTGCACCAAGGTGGTGTACACGCCGCCGTCCACATGGACCTTGTTCCGCCTGTGGCGCTTCGCCGGTCCGTACAAGCTGCAGCTGGGCTTCGGCTTCGCGCTGATGCTGCTCAGCACCGGCGCGCACATGATTCCGCCCTACCTGACCATCCCGCTGATGGACAAGGTGCTGATCCCGTACCAGAACGGCGCGCCGGTCGATACCTCGCTGGTGGCGCTGTACATGTCCGGCCTGGTGGGATCGGCGGTGCTGGCGTGGATACTGGGCTGGGGCAAGACCTATGTGCTGGCGCTGGTGTCGGAGCGCATCGGCGCCGACCTGCGCACCGAGACCTACGACCACTTGCTGCGCCTGTCGCTGGAATACTTCGGCGGCAAGCGCACCGGCGACTTGATGTCGCGCATCGGCAGCGAGAGTGACCGCATCTGCGTGTTCCTGTCGCTGCACCTGCTGGACTTCGCGTCGGACTGCCTGATGATCATCATGACCGGCGTGATCCTGTTCTCGATCGATCCGTGGCTGGCGATCTTCACGCTGCTGCCGCTGCCGTTCATCGCGTGGCTGATCCACGTGGTGCGCGACCGCCTGCGCACCGGCTTCGAGAAGATCGACCGCGTGTGGGGCGAGGTGACCAATGTGCTGGCCGATACCATCCCCGGCATCCGCGTGGTGAAGGCGTTCGCGCAGGAGTCGCGCGAAGCGGCGCGCTTCCGCACCGCCAACAAGCACAATCTGGCGGTCAACGACAAGCTCAATAAAATCTGGTCGCTGTTCTCGCCGACCGTGTCGTTCCTGACGGAGCTTGGGCTGCTGGTCATCTGGGTGTTCGGTATTTACCAGGTGTCCAAGGGCCACATCACGGTCGGCGTGCTGTCGGCCTTCATCGCCTACTCCAGCCGCTTCTACGGCCGCCTGGATTCGATGAGCCGTATCGTTTCGGTGACGCAGAAATCGGCGTCGGCCGCCAAGCGCATCTTCGACATCCTCGACCACGTGTCGTCGGTGCCGGAGCCTGCCACCCCGGTCAAGCTGGCCAAGGTCGATGGCAACATCACCTTGCGCGAAGTGGGCTTCCGCTACGGGAACCGCGCCGTCAACCGCGGCATCTCGCTCGACATCAAGGCCGGCGAGATGATCGGCCTGGTGGGCCATTCGGGTTCGGGCAAGTCGACGCTGGTCAACCTGATCTGCCGCTTCTACGACGTGTCGGAAGGTGCGATCATGCTGGACGGCGTGGACATCCGCTCGTTCGCGGTGTCGGACTACCGCCGCAACATCGGCCTGGTGCTGCAGGAGCCGTTCCTGTTCTTCGGCACCATCGCCGAGAATCTGGCCTATGGCAAGCCGGGCGCCACGCGCGCCGAGATCATCGCCGCCGCCCGCGCCGCGCATGCGCACGAGTTCATCCTGCGCCTGCCGCAGGGTTACGATTCGATGGTGGGCGAGCGCGGACAGGGCTTGTCCGGCGGCGAGCGCCAGCGCATCTCGATCGCGCGCGCGCTGCTGATCGATCCGAAGATCCTGATCCTCGACGAGGCCACGTCCTCGGTCGATTCCGAGACCGAGAAGGAAATCCAGCGCGCGCTGGAGAACCTGGTGCAGGGCCGCACCACGATCGCCATCGCGCACCGCCTGTCCACGCTGCAGAAGGCGGACCGCCTGGTGGTGCTGGACCGCGGCGTGGTGGTGGAGGAAGGCGCGCACGACGACCTGATGGCGCGCGAAGGCGCCTACTACCGCCTGTACCAGGCGCAGGCCCGCAACGTCGACACGGATCTCGACGACAGCGGCAGCAAAGATTAAGAGAACAAGAACATGACGACGAATTTTAATTTGACACGCAATCCCTTCGGCCGCCTGGTGCTGACCACGGCCGAGGGCGAGGTGCACGAGAGCGTGGCGCCGGTGCGCGCCTTCCCGGTGCAGGCGCCGGACGACGGCATCGCGCTGGTGAGCACCGATGGCAAGGAGGTCGGCTGGATCGACCGCATCGAGGACCTGCCGGCGGCAGTCGGGCAACTGGTGCGCGAGGAGCTGGCCGGACGCGAGTTCATGCCGGAGATCGCGCGCATCAACAGCGTGACCAGCTTCGCCACGCCGTGCACATGGTCGGTGGCGACCGATCGCGGCGACACCGAGTTCGTGCTGCGCGGCGAGGAAGACATCCGCCGGCTGACGGTGGACACGCTCCTGATCTCGGACATCCACGGCATCCACTACCTGATCCGCGACGTGCGTGAGCTGGACAAGCATAGCAAGAAAATCCTCGACCGTTTCCTGTAAGCGAGCATTTCGCGGCCGGCAGCGCATGCAGCCTGCCAGCCGCCTCTACACCTTTGACATGCCGCAGCGTGTGCTTTCAAAAGCACCGCATGATTGATGCCGTGCGCCCGCCATCGTGGCGCCGCAAGGCATACAATGAAACTGCCCGAACCAAAATCCCATTTTCCGCTACTTCCGGCGCCCAAGCGCAAGCGCAAGCGGCCCAAGCCCGCCCCTGCCAAGCCGCCGGCGCATGGACCTTTGAAGAAAAGGAACAGTCATGGATGAGATCAAGGAAGAATTGCAGTTCAATTTGCGCTATGCCCAGCGTCTGTGCCAACGTACCTCGCGCTTTTATCGCCGGATACAGACCATGCTCACCTTCATCAGCCTGCTGGCAGGCAGCAGCGCGGTCGCGGCATTGGCCGCCCAGATGCTGATTCCATCCGCCTGGCTGCTGGGCGTGTTTGCGGTGTTCGGCTGTCTTAATCTGGCGATACGGCCAGCCGACAAAATCGCGGCCAACGATGCGGATGTCCGCAAGTACGGAGCTCTGCTGGCGAAACTCAACGTACTGGACGCGCCGGTGCTTCAGCAGATGCTGGACGAGGCGCGCCTTTCCGACACCATCGAGGTGGAACCTTTGCGCGCGGTGGCCTATAACGACGTCGTCATGGAAATCGACGAGCCGGACTCGCTGATCGAACTGAGCCCGATGCAGAAGCTGATGGGCGTTCTAGCCTGATGCCGCCAGCCGGCCGCGCACCGCGTCGATGAAGGCGTCTGGCTTGTCCAGGCTGATGCAGATGCGCGAGACGGGTTGCGCGCGGCCGAAGACGTTGGCCAGCTTGCTGCCGGCTTTCAGGCGGATTTCCACATTCATGCTGCCGAACTGGCGGTAGCGCAGCAGGCCGCGCTGGCGGCTCACGTCGTCGCCGCAACGCGCCACCGATTCGATCAGATGGTAAGGCACCACACGGTCGGCCGCGAACACGCCATAACGTATCAGGACCGCGCCGGCGTCCAGCGACACCGGCCGCCACTGGCTGGCGCGATACTCCGCCACCAGATACAGCACCGACCACACGCTGAGAATATCCACCGTCCACGCCATCCACGGCCTCACCGCCACCAGATGCAGCATGAAATGCGACAGCGGCATCTCGAACAGCATCACCATGATCAGCGCGAACTGGTTCGAGACGTTGCCGTCGTTCTTGTCGTAGCTGAAGTGCTGCTGGCCGGCGAAGCGCAGCCGCTCGCCGCGTCGCATGAACAAGGCGTAATACCAGATGCGCGCCTCGAACAGCGCGACCGGTGCGAAACCGGTGCCGGCGAAACGGCCGCGGATGGCGGTGGACAAGGCCTCGTCGGCGTTGCCGTCCATGCGCATCAGCGCCGCGACGCGGCGCACCATGTACACCAGCAGATACAGCTCCAGCGCGCCCTGCACCAGCGCCAGCACGGGCCAAAGCCGCTCGATGCCGCGCCACAGGTCCTTGCTGCCATTGGGGATGATCAGGCTACCGAAGGCGAATCCCGCCAACCAGTGCTTCCTTCCGATGCCGGCAAACATGGACACTCCCCGTGTGATGGACAAGGAGAGTATATCGTCTTATTGGAAAGCCTTCATGAGGGCTTCCAGTTTCACCTTCATCGACTTGTCGTGGTGGCTGACCGGCGGCACCGCGCGCTTGACGTCGAGCAGCTGGTAGACCGCCATCTGCGCCGCGCGCACCGAGTATTCGACGGTGAACACCACGTCCTCCGGCACTTCGACAAACTGGCTGACGAAGGCCAGGTTGCGCGAGTTGGGTGGCACCGGCAGCGGGCGGTCGCTCTTAAAGCGCGGCATGAACATGCTGGTGATGTAGGGCATGCGGCATGGGATGCAGTTCGCCTTGGCCATGACCTCCATGTCGAAATTCAGGTGGCCGCACAGCTCGCGCAGGATCTCCTCGCCGGTGCAATCGGCCATGGGCTTGGCGACGAAATTGCCGACGCGGTCCGGATGCAGCGAGTAGCCCCAGAATACCTGCACGCCTTCCGGCTGGCCGGCGAAGTGCGGCTGGTGCGCCAGCACGATGGACATCAGCCAGTTCGAATCCTTGAACGTCACCAGGCCGCCCGTGCCGGCCGCGTTGCCGCTGAACTGTTCCATCTTGTCGAAGAACGCGGGATCCTTCAGCGTGACGGTGAACGACTCCCACCACGATTCCGGGATGCTGGAATTGAAGACGGCCGGGTTGCCCAACTGCGGACGGTCCACCGCCAGCTTTTCCCACAGGGCCCAGCCCTGGCTGTCGCGCTTGTCCAGCTTGGCCGGGGCGCTGTGCATGCTGCCGAAGCTGGAGGCGTCGGTCATCGAGCCGTTCTGGAAGAACACCAGGTCGTGCGGGGCGACGGCGATGGTGCTGGTCTCGCCGTCACGGGTGCAGCGCAGCGCCGACGCAGTCAGCACACCGCCCTCCTCCAGCAGTTCGATGTCGTCGACCTTGCAGTCGCGGACCACCTGCACGCCCTGCTGCTGCAGCCAGTGCTGCAATGGACGCACGAAGGAGTCGTACTGGTTGTAGACGGTGCGCTTGACGCCGGCCAGCGTTTCAATGCGCGAGAACTCCATCATGAAGCGATGCAGGTAGCGCTTGAACTCCACGGCGCTGTGCCAGGGCTGGAAGGCGAAGGTGGTGGCCCACATGTACCAGAATTTGGTGTCGAAGAATTCCGGCGACAGCCAGTCGGTGATGGCACTGTCGCCCAGCTTTTCCTCGTCGGCTTCGGCCAGCGCCAGCAGCTCGGCGCGGTCCTGCATGCTGAAGCCCATTGACGTCACGTTGACGCGGAAGCGGTTGCGGTCGACCAGGCGGGCCTGCGAGTGCGACTTGTGCATTTTGTTGAAGGCCACCGTTTCGTCATAGACGCTCTGGCCTTCGTGTTCCAGCGATGGGATGCTCTTGAACAGGTCCCAGGTGCATTCGTAGTTGTCGGTGGTGAGCATGCGGCCGCCGCGCAGCGTGTAGCCGGTGTCCGCGTTGCCGCCGCCATCGAGGCTGCCGCCGGCCAGCGGCATCGCTTCGAAGATGGTGATGTTGCGGCCGTCGATGCCGGCGTCGCGGATCATGAAGGCTGCGGCGGACAGCGAACCGATACCGCCGCCGACCAGATACGCTTTGATGGTGTTGCTCATGGCTCTGTCCTTTGTCTATGTCAGTGCCATGATAGTGCGGATCTTGAGGCGCGATATCCATGCGCCAGATCAAAAAAATCAAAAGAGCGGCAGCGCTCAGTCGAAGGCGACATCCTCAAGACGGAGCCGGAATTTTCTGCGTTCTGGCTCGGTCCAGCCTTGGCCGGGGACGGCGTCGTGGTGCACCGAGACGGGGGCCGGGGCAGCAGGCGCGAACAGGGTGGAGGGGGAGACGTTCACACTCATTGTAGCAACCATGCTGCTCTCCTTACTGGAACCTACTGATTTCTGCTTCCCGTTACTGAGTTGGACAGCGGGAGTGCAGTCAAGTTCAATTCAGTAGATTTCAGCAAGGAGTTCAGCAGGTTTGCTAGAAGGAGAATGCGGCTATACCCATGGTGTGTATAGCCGCGGCAAGTTATTTATCCGAGTACATGTCGGCGTATTTCAGGCCGAAGTACAGGATGAAGGTGTAGCAGGCCGCCGGCACCAGGAAGGACATCTGCAGGCTCATGGTGTCTGCCAGCAGGCCCTGGCCGAACGGCACCAGCGCGCCGCCGACGATGGCCATGCACAGCACGCCCGAGCCCTGGCCGGTCAATGGTCCCAGCTTGTTGAGCGCCATCGAGAAGATGGTCGGGAACATGATGGAGTTGAACAGGCCGACCGCCAGCATCGCCCACATCGCCAGGTGGCCGCCGCTGAAGATCGCGGTGAGCACCAGCGCGATCACCGCGGCCGAGTTGAAGGCCAGCGCCTTGCCAGGGCTGACGTAGCGCATCACGGCGAAGCCGATGAAGCGGCCCACCATCGCGCCGCCCCAGTAGTAGCTGACGAAAGGCGCGGCGTCGGCGGCCGACAGGTTCGCCACCTTGGCGTCGCCCATGAAGTTGATCAGGAAGCTGCCGATACTGACCTCGCCGCCCACGTACAGGAAGATCGCCACCGCGCCCAGCACCAGATGGCGGTGCTGCAGCACCGCCGACCAGCCGGCGCTTTCGCCGCCAGCTTGTTCGGCGTCGACGATCTTGGGCAGGCGCGCCAGCGCGAACAGCACCGCCAGCGCCAGCAGGGCCGCCGCCAGCACCAGATACGGGCCTTGCACGCTGGCCGCCTGGGTGGCGTGGTAGGCCGCCAGCTGCTCGGTGGTGAGCTTGGCCATGTCGGCGGAGCTCATCACGCCGCCGGCCAGGATCAACATGCCGCCCAGCGTGGGCGCCACGGTGGTGCCCAGCGAGTTGAAGGCCTGGGTCAGCGTCAGGCGGCTGGAGGCGGTCTGCGGATCGCCCAGCACCGTCACGTAGGGATTGGCCGCCACCTGCAGCACCGTGATGCCGCCCGCCAGCACGAAGAAGGCGATCAGGAACAGCGTGTAGCCGCTGGTCGCCGCCGGGTAGAACAGCGCGCAGCCGGCGGCCGCGATGGTCAGGCCGGCGACGGCGCCGTTCTGGTAGCCGATCTTCTTGATCAGCATACCGGCCGGCAGCGAGACGATGAAGTACGCGCCGAAGAAGCAGAACTGCACCAGCATGGCCTGCACGTAGGTCAGCGTGTAGACCGCCTTCAGGTGCGGGATCAGCACGTCGTTCATGGAGGTCAGCAGGCCCCACATGAAGAACAGGATGGTGACGATGATCAGCGGACCGGTGTTGCCGCCGGTCTGGCTCTGGCCACCCGGCACGGGGACGGCTTGGGAATAGGTTTCCATGCTTTGAGAATCTCCTGGGTTTATTTAAAGTCGCCGCACGCCAGCGCATCCTTGTCCCTGGCGGCGCCGCCAACGATCTGGATGTTGGCGAATGTCGCTGCGAACGGCGCGTCGGCGGACACGCTGAACGGCGTGCTCAATGCCGCCAGCGACAGTCCTTTGGCGCTGAAACAGGCCAGCGGAATCTTCACCGTCTGCTTGCCCTTGCCGGCCAGGCGCTGGAACACGGCGCTGGCGTCCAGCTCCACGGTTTCGATGCCGACGCTGGCCTTGCCCTGCGGCGCAGCCGACACGATAGCATCAAACTGCAGTGCGCCGTCGGTCGAAGCGAACGCCGGCAGCTTCTGCGCGTGCGCCGCCTGCGCTTCCAGCCTGGCCGCGCCGGTCCAGGTGAGGCGCTTGGCGTCCTGCTGGGTGTTGATCTGCGCGGTTTCGACCTTCACGGTCGGCAGGTTGAACACGGCGTTCAGGTCCGCGCCCAAGGCCACGCGCTGGCCGCCGCTGCTGACGTACAGCGCGTAGGTCGAGCGGTCGGCGGGCGCGTACACCGACACCGAGGTGGCCTTGCCGCAGCCGCCGGCAGGATAGTTCGCGTCCAGCAGCGGCAGGGCGGGCTTGCCGGCCGCACCCGCGTAGGTCAGGCCGTAGCCGTACTTGAACAGCGGATCGTACGCGGCGTCGCCGACGTTGAGCGGCGACTGGCAGGCCGACTTCGGCCACGAGAACGACAGCTTGCCGTGGAAGTCCACGTTGACCTTGCCGTCCGCCTTGCGGAACAGCACATCGGACACGCCCTTGCCTTCAGTGCCCGGCAGCCAGGCCGAGACGAAGCTGTCCGACAGGTTGAGCAGGTCGTTGACGAACAGCGGACGGCCGGACATCAGCACCGTCACCACCGGCTTGCCCTTGCCCGCCACGGCCTGCAGCACGGCCAGGTCCTCGGGATGGCGGCCGGACAGGCGCAGCGTGCCCGATGGGCCGATGTCGCCGTCGCCTTCCGCGTACGGCGTCTCGCCGATGACGGCGATGACGGCGTCGAACTTGCTGACGTCGACGCCGGCGGCGTTTTCGCTGAAGGTGACGTTGTCCTTGCCGGCGGCGTCCTGGATGCCGGCCAGGATGGTGTCGCTGACCGGGTAGTCGCTGTTCTTGTTGTCGGTGCCCTGCCACGTCAGCGACCAGCCGCCCGACTGGTTGGCCATGTTGTCCGCGCTCTTGCCGACCACCAGGATCTTTTTACCGCGCGCCAGCGGCAGCACGCCGCCGTTGTTCTTCAACAGCACCAGCGATTCGCGCACCGCCTGGCGCGCCAGCGCGCGCGCCTGCAGCAGCTCCTGCTTGCCGGCGTAGACGTTCTGCGAAGGCTTCTTGCCGTCGAACAGGCCGGCGCGCAGTTTCACGCGCAGGATGCGGGTGACCGCGTCGTCGATGCGCGACATCGGGATCTCGCCCTTCTCCACCTGTGCGATGGTGTTGGCGATGAAGGTCTTCCAGTGTTCCGGCACCATCACCATGTCGACGCCGGCGTTGATCGAGGCGGCGCAGCTGTCGTTGGCGCAGCCCGGCACCTCGGCGATGGCGTTCCAGTCGCTGACCACAAGGCCGTCGAAGCCCATTTTGGTTTTCAGCGCGTCGGTCAGCAGCTCTTTACTGCCGTGCATCTTGCCGTGGTCGGAGCCGCCCTTGACGTCGTTCCAGCTGTTGAAGGACGCCATCACCGTCTGCACGCCGGCCTGCAGCGCCGGGTAGTAGCCCTGCGCGTGGATGTTGATCATGTCCGCCATCGTGGACTGGTTCTCGCCGCGGTCCTTGCCTTCGGCCGTGCCGCCGTCGCCGATGAAGTGCTTGGCGGTGGCGACCACCGTGCCATCCGATTTCAAATCGCCCTGCAGGCCCTTGACGTAGGCGCCGGCGTAGTCCTTGACGATGGCCGGGTCTTCCGAGAAGGATTCGTAGGTGCGCCCCCAGCGGTCGTCGCGCACCACGGCCAGCGTCGGCGCGAACACCCAGTCGATGCCGGTGGCGCGCACCGCCCTGGCGACCGACCTGGCCATCTCGCCAACCAGTTTCGCGTCGCGCGCGGCGCCCAGGCCTATGTTGTGCGGGAACAGCGTGGCGCCGTACATATTGCTGTTGCCGTGCATGGCGTCGATGCCCCAGATGACCGGCACCTTGACCTTCATGTCGGTGCTCATCGAGGCGTCGTAGTAGGCGTCGGCCAGCTTGACCCAGTCGGCCGCCGTGGCGTACTTGTTCCCCTGCGGCCAGCTGCCGCCGCCGTTCAACACCGAACCGACGTAGTATTCGCGCACCTGCTCGGGCGTGATGAACTTGATTTCCGGCTGCGTCATCTGGCCGACCTTCTGCGCCAGCGTCATGCCGGCCACGATCTGCGCGATGCGCGCTTCCATGGCCTTGTCCTGCTTGACGGCGCTGGTGATGTGCGGCCAGTCGGCCAGCGGCTTGGCGGCCGGCGCGGCGGCGATGCCGGCGGCGCTAAACGCCAGTGTGGCGGCCAGCACGGCGCGGCGCAGGATGTGGTTGTTGGTCTTCATTTGGTGCTTGTCTCCGTCGTTGATGTTGTTTCAGGCGCCGCGCACGAAGGCGCTGTACCACTGGCCGCTTTGCTTGAGGATGCGGCGCTGTGTCGGGTAGTCGATGTAGGTCAGGCCGAAGCGGCGCAGATAGCCTTCCGCCCATTCGAAGTTGTCCAGCAGGCTCCAGGCGAAATAGCCCTTGATGTTGCCGCCCGCGCCGATGGCGTCGCGCATGGCGGCCAGGTGGCGGATCAGGTAGTCGCGGCGCGCGGTGTCGTTCACCGCGCCGTCGGCGGTCAGCACATCGTCGTAGGACGAGCCGTTTTCGGTCACGTACAAATCGCCGGTCGGGTAGTCGCGCGCCACGCGCTCCAGCAGGTCGACCAGTCCTTGCGGCGACACCTCCCAGCCGAAGTCCGTGCGCTGGCGGTCCTGCGGGTAGACGATGGAAGTGCGCAGCGGGTACTGCTCCGGCGCGTCCCGCACCACCTCGGGGAAGTAGTAGTTCACGCCGAGGAAGTCCATCGGCGCGGCGATCGCCTCCATGTCGCCCGGCAGCACCTGCGGCGCGTCCCGGCCCACCAGTTGCAGCGCCAGTTCGGGATAGCCGCGGCCATACAGCGCGTCGAGGAACCAGCGGTTGCGCAGCGCGTCGTGGCGCACCACGGCCTCGCGGTCGGCGGCGCTGTCGCTGGCCGCCTTGACCGGATGCAGGCTCAAGGCGATGCCGACCTGCGCGCCCGGCACATTGGCGCGGATCAGCGGCACCGCCAGGCCGTGCGACACCAGCACGTTGTGGCACACCTGCAGCGCCAGCGGCAGGCTCTTGTTGCCCGGCGCATGCATGCCGTCCCAGTTGCCGTGCATGGCCGTGCACCATGGCTCGTTGTGTGTGATCCAGTGCTTCACGCGGTCGCCCAGGTGCTTGCTGATCACGTCCGCGTAGCGCAGGAAGGCGTCCACCGTGGCGCGGTTGGCCCAGCCGCCCTGGTCCTCCAGGTACTGCGGCAGGTCCCAGTGATACAGCGTGCACCACGGCTGCAGGCCGCGCGCCAGCATGCCGTCCACCAGCTTCGAATAGAAGGCCAGCCCCCGCGGGTTCGGCTGCGCGTCCACGCCGTTGAAGATGCGCGGCCAGGCGATCGAGAAGCGGTAGGCGTTCAGGCCCATCGACTGCGCCAGGTCCAGGTCCTCCTCCCAGCGGTGGTAGTGGTCGCAGGCCACCGCGCCGGTCGAGCCGTCGCGCACCTTGCCCGGCGTGGCGCTGAAGGTGTCCCAGATCGACGGCACGCGGCCGTCCACCGCGGCGGCGCCCTCGATCTGGTAGGCCGACGTCGAGACGCCCCACAGGAAGTCGCTGGCAAAGTCGCTACGCTGGATCGCGGTGGGCAGGTCGGTAAGTATCATGGTCATATTTTTAGGTGGAACTTTTTTAGTGGAATCGTTTCCATTGCACTGCAAAAAAAGAGCATGCGCCAGCGCATACTCCTCGTTCTTTACTGCCTGGGCGCCGCCAGCGATGCGCGCCGGGTGACGTGCAGGCGGTAGTCCCGCGCCACCGGCCGCTGCAACTCGTAGCAGTGGTTCAGCAGGTAGTTCAAGCCGTTCAGCGTCATCTCGCTCCACGGGATGTGCACGCTCGTCAGGCGCGGCGCGGTGAACTCCGCGCTGTGCGTGTCGTCGTAGCCCAGCACCGAGACCTGCTCCGGCACCGCCACCCCGGCCTGCTGGAAGCAGGACAAGGCCCCCACCGCCATCTCATCGTTGGCGCAGAACACCGCCGTGAATTCGTAGCCCGACGCCATCAGCCGCTCGGCGCAGGCCCAGCCGCCCTCCGGCGAAAACTGCCCATCCTCCATCCACACCGAGGCCGGAGCGATGCCGGCCGCCGCCAGCTCGGCCAGGAAGCCGGCGATGCGCTGCTGGTTGTCCGGCGCGCTGGCGCGGCCCGCGATCACGGCGATCCGGCGGTGGCCCAGCTCCAGCAGCGTGCGCGCCGCCAGCCGGCCGCCGGCCTCGTGGTCGACGGTGAAGCACTGTTCGGCGATGCTGGCAAAGCCGTGGTTGATCACCACCACCCGCGACTGGAACGGCCCCAGCGCGACAAAGTCCTCGTCCTCCAGCGCGTTGCTCATCACGATCAGGCCGTCGCTGCCGCGCTCGATCAGGAAGTTGATGCCCTCGATCGCCTGCTGCCGCGCGTCGCCGTCGCCCACGCCGAAGGCCACCACCATGTTCAGGCCGGCCGCCCGCAGCGCGGTGTAGATCGACTGCAGGATGGGCGTGTAGAACGTCCCGCTCAGGTAGGGGATGTACACGCCTATCATCTGCGAGCTGCCCGACAGCAGCGAGCGCGCCGCGTGCGAGGGCCGGAACTCCAGCTCCTCGATCGCCTTGCGCACCTTTTCCAGCGTTGCCTGCGACACCGAGCCCTTGCCGCTGATCACACGCGACGCAGTGCCCAGCCCCACTCCCGCCAGGCGGGCTACGTCCTTGATAGTTGCCACTGGTTCCCTTATCCGTTCAGTCCATGCGGCGGCAAGCATACCGCATGGCGCCCGGCGGTGACAAGCACGCCGCCGTCCGGCCCCTGCCGTCAGTCGCGCAGCGCGGCGGCGATGCTCTTCTGCGCCTTCTCCACCGGCATGCGGGTGTTCCAGAAGGCCGTCAGCACGTCCTGCAGCGCGCCGTTCTGGTCCGGCGTCAGGTAGACCTCGATCATGCCGACCTGGCGCGACTTGTCCTTCATGATGGCCATGCCGGCCTGGGCGCAGGCGTCCATCGACGACACGTCGATGTCGCTGCGCACCGGCAGCGAGCCTTTGAGCTTGCTGAACTCGAGCTGCGCGGCCGGCGCCAGCATGGTGGTGGCCAGCAGCTTCTGCGCCTTGACGGCGTCGGGGTTGGCGGTTTTCGGGAACACGAAGGCGTCGCCCTGGATCAGGTAGGGCACGGCGGGGCCCAGGCCGGCGATGCAGCCGAAGTCCTTGCCGGCGCTCTGTCTGGCGGCGGCGAATTCGCCCTTGGCCCAGTCGCCCATGATCTGCACCCCGGCCTTGCCGCTGATGAGCATGGCGGTGGCGTCGTTCCAGTTGCGGTTGGGCGAGCCGGCGTCCACATAGCTTTGCAGGCGCTTGAAGGCCGCCAGCACCTTCTTGAACGCCTCGGAGTTGAGCGCCTTGGGGTCGCGGTCGCGCAGCACCTGCAGGTACAGCTGCTTGCCGCCGACGTTGGCCAGCATGGCCTGGAACAGGATGTTCTCCTGCCACGGCTGGCCGCCGTGCGCCAGGCCGACCAGGCCGGCCGCCTTGAGCTTGTCGAGCGCGGCGAACAGCTGGTCCGGCGTGGTGGGCTCGGCGGCGATGCCGGCCTTCTTGAAGGCGGCCTTGGAGTACCAGATCCAGGTCGACATGTGGATGTCCACCGGCAGCGCGTAGTAGTGGCCCTTGACGCGGATGACGTCGAGCATCGGGCCCGGCATCAACTGGTCCCAGTGGTCGCGCGCGGCGATGTCGTCGACGTTGTTGAGCGAGCCCTGGTCGATCAGGTCGCGGAACTGCTTGGTGGTGTTGAACTGGGCGGCGGTGGGCGGGTTGCCGCCGACGATGCGGTTGATCGCCACCGCCTTGGCCTGGTCGGCCCCGGCCACGGCGGTGTCGGCCCAGACGCCGCCGGCGGCGCGGTAGGCGTCGGCGAACTTGCGCACGGCGGCCGACTCGCTGCTGGAGGTCCACCAGTGCATCACTTCGGCGCGCGGCCCGGCGGCCGGCGCG
>NZ_WWCX01000129.1:0-14227 GCF_009857655.1 Duganella vulcania | reverse complement strand
AGCAGCGCGGCCACCGCCAGTTCCGCCGCCGCCACTGCCGGCGCCGCCAGCGCGCGCAGCGCCGGCCCCATGCCGAACAGACTGGCCAGGTTGTCGCGGAAGCCGGCCAGGTCGCGCAGCTTGGCCGTGGCGGCCGCCAGCATCAGCAACGCGACGAAGTAGCGCAGGACCTCGCCGAGGAATGGGCCGGTGCTCATCGCGGGTAGCGCTCCACGTTCCACGACGGCGCCAGGCCGCCCGGATGCCGGCGGCGTTCGCTGGCGCCGTAGCGTGTGGCGAACAGCGCGTCGCACCACGGCGCGTCCTCGCTGGCGCGCTGGCCGCCGCCGACGTGGCCCTGCAGCAGCCGCGAGATTTCCCACGCCTCCCGTTCGACCGCCGCATCGCCGCGCACCCGCAAGCCCAGCGCCGCCATCTCCTCGCGCGTGATCGCATAGTTGTGCGAGTGGTAGCCGGTCATCAGCTGGCCGACCAGCCGGCTGCGGACCGCCGCGTCCTCGCCGGGCAAATGAAAGGCCAGCAGCTGCTCGCCGATCTGCTTCTGCTCCAGCGTGCTGCGGTAGAAGGCGCCCAGGCTGGCCGGGAACACGCTGCCGCCCAACAGCGCCAGCGCCTGCTGCCGCGCCTCGTCGGCCGGCACGCCGAACCACTGCTGCGCCATGTCGCCGAGGCATTGGATGTCAAGGCCGGAGAACGCCGTGCCGTCGGCGCCGTTGAGCAGCGGATCGATGGGCGAGAACAGCGCCAGCGGGCCGGCGATGATCTCGTCGCCGCACAGGGTCAGCAGCGTGGCGGCCGATTCGCAATGGTAAGGAACGATGAAGCACAGCCGCTCCGCCTGCGCGCGCAGCAGCAGCCCGATGCGGCGCGCGGCCTGCACCACGCCGCCGCGTCCGTGCAGCACCACGTCCAGCCGCCGCGCCGGGGCCAGGTCGCGGCATTGTTCGTACAGCGCCGGCAGCAGTTCCATCTCCAGCTGGGACGCGGCCAGCACCAGCACGCGGCTGTCGCGAACGGCCTCCAGCTCGCGGATGTGGCCGGCGAGCGCGCCGTGTTCTAGTGGCATAGCGCGCCCTCCACCAGCGTCTCGGCCATGGCGTCGATCATCCTGAACTCCGGTATCAATTGTTCGATATACAGGAACTGGCCCGCCGGGTTATTTTCCAGGAACACCACCTCGCCGCCGGGCGTGACGATCAGGTCCAGCGCGCCGTAGCGCAAGTCATAGCTGCGCACGAAGGCCACGCAGCGCCGCCGCAGCTCGTCGGGCAGCTGCGCCGCCTCGTAGCGGACCGGCGCCGACATGTCGCGCGAATCGACGGCGGTGCGGACATCGTCCTGGCTGTGGATTTTGGCGGCGAACACACGCTCGCCGATCACCGTCACCCGCAGTTCGTATTGCTTGGGAATGTAGCGCTGGAAGTGGCAATGCAACTGGCCAACCGCCTCGACGTTGCGCAGCATGTCGTCGTCGACGATGGTGGTGCCGAGCCCGCCGTTGCTGCGCTGCTCGGGCTCGAGCTCGCCGCCGGCCAGCATCGGGTCCGACAGCGACTTGAAGATCATGTCGCCGGCCAGGCCGTGCTTGAACGCCAGCACATCCTCCGGCGCGTTGGTGGTCAGCGAGTCCGGCACCAGGAAGCCCATGCGGGCGGCGCGCTTGAGCTGCTCTCCCTTCCACTGCGCGCCGCGCAGCGCCAGCGGGTGGCTGACCCAGTAACAGTCCAGCGTGTAGAGCAGGCTGAACAAGGCGTGTTCCGCCTCCTGCCTGGCGTAGGCCAGTTCCTGCGGCGCCAGCTCGTCGCTGAGGAAGGTAAATTCACCCGGCTTGCGTATCCAGACCGCGCCCACCTCGGCCAGGTCGAGCCAGTGCTCGTCGCCACGGCGGCGTATCTTGTTGTGCAGCGCGCCGCCGGCGTGCCACTGGCAGGTCTGGAAGTCGCGCGGGAAGCGGTCCAGGTCCAGCCGGAACAGCGGGTGGCCGCCGGCCGTGAGCCTGGCGGCGACCAGGTCGGCATGCAGATCCTGGCTGTTGCTGATAATTAAAATCGTCTTGCTCATCGAGTGCTCCGCGACTGGGCGTAAAACAAAAAAGCCTTGCTGACGGAGCAAGGCTTTCGTTGACGGGCCAGTACTTAGCAGTAGATGCCCTTGTCGCCGCGATGCGTGAATTCGTTGTAGTCGCGGTAGTTGTCGAAATCGACCGGACCGGTGCAGCCTGCCACGGCGACGCCGTCGCGGACTTTCCATTGCTCTGCAGGTTTGTTCTCCTGTTTCGCAGCAAGCTTGAATGCGAACAGTTTTGCCTCTTTTTGATCTGCCATTTCCATAGTCCTTAAAAAAGAATATTGAAAAATCTCACACAGTCTCTATTTGCAGCGTTGCAATGTTAGAAGCTTGTATAGACGTTGTCAACTTCTATACACAATATGTCAACACTACTTTTTAGGGACGTATCAACATCATTTTTGTGCTTATTTGTGCACGCACAAGTGTTGCGTCTTGAAATACAGCAGTGTCGTCCCTATAATTGGCACTCGTTCCAAGGGAGTGCTAACAGCGCTCTCGGCCAAACTTTCCGCCACAGCAAGCTTATTGGTGTGGCAACAAACTGTTCCATTGTTAATTTAAGGAGTTTTGTATGAACCTTCGCCCTTTGAACGATCGCGTAATCGTCAAACGCCTCGACCAGGAAACCAAAACTGCGTCCGGCCTGATCATCCCTGATGCGGCTGCTGAAAAACCGGATCAAGGCGAAGTGCTCGCCGTCGGCAATGGCAAGATTCTGGAAGATGGCAAAGTCCGTCCGCTGGACGTCAAAGTAGGCGACCGCGTCCTGTTCGGCAAATACGCCGGCCAGACCGTCAAGGTCGACGGCCAGGAGCTGATGGTCATGCGCGAAGAAGACATCATGGCAATCGTCGTCAAATAATTGACCCGCACGTTTGCACTAGTACTCACCTAATTCTGGAGAAACAACATGGCAGCTAAAGAAGTAATTTTCGGCGACGCAGCGCGCGCCAAGATGGTTGAAGGCGTCAACGTCCTGGCCAACGCAGTCAAAGTCACCCTGGGCCCTAAAGGCCGCAACGTTGTGCTGGAGCGCTCCTTCGGCGCCCCGACCGTCACCAAGGACGGCGTATCGGTCGCCAAGGAAGTCGAGCTGAAAGACAAGCTGCAAAACATGGGCGCGCAAATGGTCAAGGAAGTCGCTTCCCGCACCAGCGACAACGCCGGCGACGGCACCACCACCGCAACCGTGCTGGCACAAGCCATCGTTCGCGAAGGCATGAAGTTCGTTGCCGCCGGCATGAACCCAATGGACCTGAAGCGCGGCATCGACAAGGCAGTTGCCGCCACCGTCGAGCAGATCGCCATCATCGCCCGTCCATGCACCACCACCAAGGAAATCGCCCAGGTTGGTTCGATCTCCGCCAACTCGGATTCGTCGATCGGCGACCGCATCGCTGAAGCGATGGAAAAAGTCGGCAAGGAAGGCGTCATCACCGTGGAAGACGGCAAGTCGCTGAACGACGAGCTGGACATCGTTGAAGGTATGCAGTTCGACCGCGGCTACCTGTCGCCATACTTCATCAACAACCAAGAGAAGCAAGTCGCGATCCTGGACAATCCATTCGTCCTGCTGTGCGACAAGAAGATCTCCAACATCCGTGACCTGCTGCCGGTACTGGAACAAGTCGCCAAGGCTGGCCGTCCACTGCTGATCATCGCAGAAGACATCGAAGGCGAAGCGCTGGCTACCCTGGTTGTGAACAACATCCGCGGCATCCTGAAAACCTGCGCAGTCAAGGCCCCAGGCTTCGGCGACCGTCGCAAGGCCATGCTGGAAGACATCGCGATCCTGACCGGCGGTCAAGTGGTTGCTGAAGAAGTCGGCATGACCCTGGAAAAAATCACCCTGGAAGAACTGGGCCAGGCCAAGCGTATCGAAGTCGGCAAGGAAAACACCATCGTCATCGACGGTGCTGGCCGCGCTGAAGGCATCGAAGGCCGCGTCAAGCAAATCCGCGTGCAGATCGAAGAAGCGACCTCGGACTACGACCGCGAAAAACTGCAAGAGCGCGTGGCCAAGCTGGCCGGCGGCGTTGCCGTGATCAAGGTTGGCGCAGCCACCGAAGTCGAAATGAAAGAGAAGAAAGCCCGCGTTGAAGATGCACTGCACGCTACCCGCGCTGCCGTGGAAGAAGGCATCGTGCCAGGCGGCGGCGTTGCCCTGCTGCGCGCTCGTGCCGCTCTGAGCATCAAAGGCGACAATCCTGACCAGGAAGCTGGCATCAAGATCGTTCTGCGTGCGATGGAAGAGCCACTGCGCATGATCGTGCAAAACGCCGGCGAAGAAGCTTCGGTGGTGGTTGCTGCGGTTCTGGCCGGCAAAGGTAACTACGGTTACAACGCCGCCAACGGCACCTACGGCGACATGGTTGAAATGGGCGTTCTGGACCCAGCCAAAGTCACCCGTTCGGCACTGCAAAACGCAGCCTCGATCGCTGGCCTGATGCTGACCACCGACTGCATGATCGCTGAAGTCACCGAAGACAAACCAGCCGGCGGCATGGGCGGTATGGGTGGCATGGGCGGCATGGGCGGCATGGACGGCATGATGTAATTGCCGGCATAAGCCTCGCTGTACAGGAAAGCCAGCCTCTTCGGAGGCTGGCTTTTTTTATTTGCAGAGTGCGGTGACGTTGATGAAATCGACGAACCCTGCGCCGTCGTTGTTGGTGCCGGTGTTGTTCGTCAGGGTGCAGACCTGCCCCGTCGGGTTGGCCGATACCGTGACCGTATAACTGGCGCCGTGCAGCTCCATCGGCGAATACGAGACGGGGAACACGGCCAGGCCGTTGGCGCTTGCCTTCAGGATGTTGCCCCCGCCATCGGAGAAGCTGACGGTATTGCCAACTGCCAGTCCCGACACCGTCACCCCTACCCGGTATTGCAACAGGCCGATCGCGGCAGGCTGGCATGTGACAGCGACGTTGCTGATATCGACCGCAACATCCTGCGCTATCGTGCCCGATCCGTTGGCGACGGTGCAGGTGGCGCCGTTCGGGTCGGCGAACTTCGCGACGCTGTACGGCGCACCGGACGCCACGGGATAGGTGAACTTGAAGCTACCACTGCCCTTGACGGCGATGGTCTCCGCGCCGTTGTTGACCAGCAGCAGAGTTGTGTTGGCCGCCAGGCCGGTCACGCTGCCCGATATGAGGGCCGATTTTTGCGTCGCCGGCGGCGTTGTCGCCGTCGAGCCGCCGCCTCCGCAGCCGGCCACGGACAATGCCAGCGCCAACGCTGTTATTTTGGATGGGTGCATATGATCTCCAAGAGGTTGTCTGATTTTCTAAAATATAAAATACTGCAATTATCGCGATGAGGCCGATTCGATTGAAAAGTTAACGTTGATTCAAAGACAATCAATCCCTACAATCGATGCTCTTCAACTTTCTTCAGATCGGACTTCCATGCGCGCCTACCGCCTATTTCCGCTGCTGCTTTGCGCCGCCGCCCAGGCCCAGATGCCGGCGCAGGACACCGCCAAAGGCGGCAAAGACCACCCGCTGCTGTCGCGCTTTGAAGGGTCGAAGATGGTCGGCTACGGCCTCAAGGAATTCGACGAGGTGATGCTCCCGGCCGGTAAGCGCATCGAGAACAAGGGCGGCCAGATGGCGTTCGAGAACGCGCTGCAACTGGAGGGCAAGTACACCCGCATGGCCTACAACTTCCCGCGCGAACGCTCCGCGCTGGAGGTGATGCGCAACTACCAGGCGGCGCTGGACAAGGCTGGCCTGAAAACCGTGTTCGCCTGCGCCAAGGAAAACTGCGGCAGAGGCTTTGGCGAGTTCTTCCTCAATAAACGCGTCGGCGATCATTTCATCCAGGGCAGCGAAGCGAACTGGGCGCCGTTCAACTACGGCCGCGACGATGAACGCTACCTGCTGGCCAAGGGTACACGCCCGGACGGGTCGCTGGTCCACGTGGCCGTGTACTCGGTCGCGCCGGTGCAGGACAAGCTGGGCGGCATCTACGTCGAGATCGTCGAGGCCAAGGCGATGGAGGGCGGCAAGGTATCGGCCAACATGAATGCGGCCGACATGGCCAAGGGCATCGCGGCCGACGGCAAGGTGGCCGTGTACGGCGTGTTCTTCGACACCGACAAGACCGACGTCAAGCCCGAGTCCAAGGACGCGCTGGCCGAGATGGCCAAGCTGTTGCAGCAGGACGCCAAGCTGAAGCTGTACGTGGTCGGCCACACCGACAACCAGGGCGCGCTGGCGCACAACCTGGAGCTGTCGCAGAAGCGGGCGGAATCGGTGATCAAGGTGCTGGCGGCCGATTACAAGGTCGACGCCAAGCGGCTGAGCGCCAAGGGCGTGGCCTCCTACGCGCCGGCGGCCTCGAACGATGCCGAGGCAGGACGCGAGAAGAATCGCCGGGTGGAGCTGGTCAAGCAGTAGGCGCGTTGGCGGCTACAACGAGATCAGCGATGCGGCTTCCATTTGCCGCAGCAATTCTTTGCCCCGGGCCTCGTCGTAGCCTTCCATGCGCCCGATCAGCGTATCCATAGCATCGGCGGCGTTGCGGATATAGGCTTCGGCTGTCTTCCGGTCCAGATCGTCAATGCGCCTATGCTCCGCTTCTTCGATGGCAGCCAAGATGGTTTGGGTAAGCTCGACGCTTTCCGGCGTCGCTGGGTCAGATGAGCCATCGAAAAAAATATCGTGCTGCTGCTCTTCAGGGAATCCGGCCTGCTCCAAGGCTCGTGCGCAATAATAAGTGACGGCGATAGCGGTCTCTTCGCTTACGGATTCAATATAGGTAAGAATGTCCATGACTAGCTTCCGATTCAAAGTTCAATTGCATCAAAGAGACATCTTGGCAAATTATCGATGATATATTCCTCCGAAAGCAGGCTGGCCCGCCTTGCAACCGGCACCCGTTTAAGCATGGCGGTAACTGGTGCCCCCGGAATCACAAACATCAGCGGCCGAAAGTTGGCCGGTTGGGCCAGGCTCAGCGTTTCTTGAATTTCCTTGAACTGATACTTGTCGATCATACCGCTCTTGCGTCGACTGTCGGCGCCACGTTGAAGACCAAGCCTCACGTTATCTATCCTGGCCGAATGAAAATCCAACGCATCCACATCCCTCATGAGGCTCCAATATAGAGCACGTGGATTGGAGCTTGGTGGTATCGAGTTATAACGATTTAGTCTCGACGGCGGATCGAAGTAAGGCGTGCACCAGGCATGATGAACCTCGCCGTAGAACCACTGGCAGATTTCGTACGCGATCCATGTGGAGCATGAATAATAGATGCCTTTGTCGTTCACGCTACCGCCTCCGCCGTCAAATCTCCACAATGCCCCACTGGCAGGTGTAGCATGTGACGAGGAGGTACAGAATGATTACTATCAAAAGTGTGCCCACCAACTCAGGCTTCGCGGTACTCCGCTTCCAGTTCCTCGCGGCGCGGTTGCTCGGCGATGTGCAGGATTAGCGTTTCGCGCAGGTCGTGCGCGGGATGCACGGCGCGGTGGCGGGCGAACCAGAACGCTTCACTCAGATCTTCGTCCTCGTGCGCGGTGGTGACCAGCAACTGCTCGTCCGGCACGTCTTCGTAGTTGACGGCTTCCAGGCTGGCGTCTTCGATCGCTTCGCGCCAGGCTTCGCACTCCTTGCCCCATGCGAGCGCCAGCGCGCAGCCGGATTCCACCAGCCAGCGGCTGGTTTCCCACATCGTCATCTCCGCCACGTCGGCCTCGACGACCAGCACGGCTTTGAAATGCGACAGGCCCTCCAGCACGGGAAGATCGCTGTCGGGAGTGAGGTGTAAATAGCGGATGACCGGTTTCTGCATGATGGGACCATTGATAACGAGTCCCGGATTTTAACAGCCTGCTTAAAACGGATCGAGTGCGATCGTGAATTTGCCGCTCGCGTCTAGCGCGCCCATCGTGTAGCCCTGCCAGCCCGGATAGGCCTGCGGCTCCCAGTAGAACACGCCCAGCCCATTCGAGCCCAGCGCCTTGGTCTTGGCCAGCAAATCGGCCAGCATGGATTTGCTGGCGGCCGCCTGGGTCCAGTCCATGCCCACTTCGGTCACCATCACCGGCCTGGCGTAGCGCGACACCATGTCCCACATATTGGCCGAGATCTTGTTGTTGTAGCTGGCCCAGTCCGACGCCGGCGGATAGTGCGACATGCCGATCACGTCCCACTTGGCGCCCGCGCCCTTCACGCCGTCGAAGAACCAGCGGAACACGGCGTTGTCGTAGCCGTTGGCCAGGTGCAGGATCACCTTGGCGTTCGGGTAGACCGCCTTGGTGGCGTTGTAGCCGCTGTTGATCAGCCCGGCCAGGTTGGCGAAGCTGGTGGTCTTCCCTTCCGGCCACAGCATGCCGCTATTGATCTCGTTGCCGACCTGTACCCACTCGACCGTGATGCCGTTGGCCTTCAGGTAGTTGAGGATGCCCTGCGTGTGGCTGTAGACGTCGTTGTTCAGCTGCGCCAGCGTGTGGTTGGCCCAGGCGGCCGGCTTGGTCTGCTGGCCGGGATCGGCCCAGCTGTCGCTGTAGTGGAAGTCGATCAGGATGCGCTGGCCTTGCGCTGCGGCGCGCCTGGCCTTGTACAGCACGTCCGCGCCGTCGTTCCAGCCGCCGCTGGGGTTGACCCACACGCGCAGGCGGATCGCGTTGACCTGCAGGTTCTTCAGCAGCACGAAGGGATCGGTCTTGACGCCGCTGCTGTTGTAGAACGAATAGCCGCTGGACTCCTGCTGGCTGACCCAGCCCACATCGGCGCCGTTGGCGAAGGTGGCGGACCGCACGGCCAGGCTGAACGCCAGGCCGCACAATGCCGTGAGCCAGCGCTTCATCATCAGCCGAAGCGCGCGGCCGGCACGCCGGCCACGTCCAGCCGCACGGCGAACAGGGCGCCGGTCAGCGGGAACTCCTTGAGCTGCTCCGGCGTGTTGTCCTCGCGCGCGGTGGTGATGTACAGCGTCTTCAGGTCGGCGCCGCCGAAGGTGCAGGAGGCGGGATTGCGCGCCGGTACGCGGATCGTGTCCAGCAGCTCGCCATCGGCCGAGTAGCGGCAGACGCGGGCGCCGCCCCATTGCGCGATCCAGACGCAGCCTTCGCTGTCGACCGTCATGCCGTCCGGCGAGCCTTCGCCGTCGCCGAACTGGCGCCACAGGCGCGGTGCGCCCAGCGTGCCGTCGGCCGCCAGCGGATAGGCGTAGGTGCGGCCTTCAAAGCTGTCGGTATGGTACATGGTGGCGCCGTCCAGGCTGAAGGCCGGGCCGTTGCAGATGTGGTAGTCCTGGTCCGCCACCGTCAGCGACAGGTCGGTGTCGAGCCGGAACAGCTGGCCGATGGCCCGGGCGTAGTCGGTGTTGTGCATGGAGCCGGCCCAGATGCGGCCGGCGCTGTCGGCCTTGGCGTCGTTCATGCGCAGGGCGCTGCCGGCCGGGAACGGACGGGCCAGGTATTCGATGCGCACCTCCGGCTCCAGCCACAGGCGGACGATGCCGTCGCGCAGGCCGGCCATGAAGCCGTCGCCGTCGCGGCGCGCGATCAGCCAGCAGATGTAGTCGGGCATGGCCCAGCTGTGGCGCTGGCCGCTGCCGGCGTCCAGCGCGTGCAGCGTCTGGTTCTTCAGGTCGACGAAATACAGGCGGTTTTGCTCCGCCACCCACGACGGACCTTCGCCCAGCTGCGCGCCGGCTTCCCAGATACATTGCACTTCATGCTTGCTCATCAATTTCGCTCCCAGTGTGGAATCCACCATCATACTGACAAAGCGCGCCACTTGGCCACATAGGCGGCGGCGCGTTGGCCCAGCTCGTCGAGGCTGACGCCGGGCGTGTACAGCTGGCCGCCGATGCCGAAGCCGGTGGCGCCGGCGCGTACCCAGCCTTCCATATTGTCGGGCGTGATGCCGCCGACCGGCCACATCGGCGTGCCGGCGGGGACCACGCTGTTGAACGCCTTCAGGCCGTTGTGGCCGACCATATCGGCCGGGAACAGCTTGAGCGCGTGGGCGCCGGCGTCCAGCGCGGCGAACGCTTCGGTCGGCGTGGCGACGCCCGGCGCGCAGTACATGCCCAGGTCGGCCGCGCGGCGGATGGCGGCCGGATTGCAGTTCGGCGAAACCAGCAGGCGTCCGCCCGCCTCATACACGGCTTCGACGTGGCCGACGTTGAGCATGGTGCCGCCGCCAATCAGCGTGTCCGGCAGCTGCTCCTTGACCAGCGAGGCGATGCACTCGAGGGCGCCGGGACGGTTGAGCGGCACTTCCAGCGCGCGGAAGCCGGCCTGGTGCAGCACCTTGCCGACCGCGACCGCCTCCGCAGGCTGCAGGCCGCGCAGGATGGCGACCAGGGGAGTGGTGGGATGGGATGGAGTCATGATCAAGCCTGTAGGAAGAATTGGGAGATCGCGGTGCAGTACACGCGATGCGGATCGAGCACGTCGCAACGCAGGCCGAAGTGATCGGCGGCCACCGCGTAGCGGACCGCCAGCGCCGGCGAGCCGATGACGGTGATGTTGGCCGCGCCGCCGCTGGCTTCCAGCGCGCGGGTGGCGGCGGCGAATTCGGCGCCGATCAGCAGGCCGCTGACCACGGCCGGCGCCTGCGCCGCCGGGGCGCTGCGCGACACCACGCCGGCGCGCACGCGGAACAGCGTGTTCGACAGCGGCTCGTTGCGGCGGGCCTGGGCCAGGCCGATGGCATAGCCCTCGACGTCGGAGGCGTCGCCGCCCATCATCGACGACAGGGTGCCGCCGGCCGACAGCATGGCGAACAGTTCGCCGGTCATGTAGGTGGACATCGACTGGATCAAGCCATCGCGCAGCAGCACCCATTTGCTGTGGGTGCCGGGCAGGACCAGCCAGCCGTCGCGATGGCCGAGCGCCACCGCGCCGAGCAGCTGGGTTTCCTCGCCGCGCATGACGTCGACGGCGCCGCCGTCACGGTGGCAATAGCCGGGCACGATGTGGCAGCGGCCGGCCCAGCCGGCGTCAGCCACCGGCGCCAGGTGCGCGGGCAGCTCGGTCAGCGGCACGGAACTGTCCAGGTAAGGCACTTCCTGCCAGCCGGAGGCGCTGCCGACCATGCCGGACATGATCACCGGCACTTCGCCGCCCACGTTCATGGTCTCCAGCAGGCCGGCCAGCGCGCCGCTGAAATGCTCGCGTCCGCCGACCGCCAGCATGCCCAGGCCATCCTCGTGTTCGGCCAGGCAGGCGCCGTGTTGATCGACCAGATAGGCGCGCCGATTGCTCGTGCCCCAGTCCACTCCCAGTATTTTTTTGTCCACTATGCGATCCCTTTGCTGACGCTGCCAACATGGTACGAAAAAGGCCGCCCCGGCTCCAATGAATTATCTCGCTGGACTAATACCAAAATGGTATGGCAAGCCCCTGCCGAGGCCGGTAAAAGTTGCCCCTTGGATGCCTTTGGTTTAGTATGACCGCAACAAACAATCCAGGCATGCATGTATATGGAATCTCGCACCCCGTCCACCCGAAATCTGTTCATTGCAGGCGCCGTCGCCGGTGCGCTGCTGCTGGGCGGGGGTGTCTATTTTTCCGCCATGACGCCGGCTGAATCGCAGGTCATGCCGGCCCCGGCCAAGCATCCGGCCAGCGCCAGCAGTTCGGCCTCGGCGGCGAGCTCCGCGCCGGTGGTGGCGGCGCCGCGCGCGGTGGCCAGCGTGGCGCCGTCCGCCCCGGCCGAAGCCAAGCACCTGCGCAGCAAGGAACAGGCCGCTGCAGCCCTGATGGCGCTGCCGGAATTGCAAGCCTGGTCGGCCATCGTGGAGAAGAATTCCGGCGGCAAATCGCACGGCGCCCTGATCGAATACGATCCGGCCCCGCGCCTGCTGAACGGCAAGAGCTACTGGCAGTTCAGCTTTGTGGAAAACAGCAGCGACGCGGCGCAGCGCTGGGAAAGCTTCCTGGTCTCGTCCAGCGACGACGAGATCCTGGTGGAAGACGCCAGCACCGACGAGGTGATCAGCCTGGCGCGCTGGCGCCGTGAAAAACACCCGGCCAAGCGCACCAGCATCGACGGTTAAGCGGCCTTCCGCTCCCCCACCGGCGCGGCCTTCGCGGCCGCGCCCACCTGCCCCACCCACAGCACCGAGAACAGCGTCAGCCCGGCGGCGATCCAGCCGTTCAGGCCGTAACCGGCGATATGGCCGGCCGCGTCGGTGTGCAACATCCATCCGCCCGCCAGCGCGCCAAAGCCGCTGCCCACTTGCTGGATCGCCGAGTTCGAGCTGAGGAAGGCGCCGCGCCGGGCCGGCTCCGGCACCGTCGTCATCAGCGCCTGCATCGGGATGTTGCGGCCCGAGATAGCGGTCATGAAGAACGGGAAGAACAGCATCACCGCCGCCAGCGGGATCACCGGCATGTGCGTCATGAACATGATGGGCAGGATGGAGAACAGCGCGATGTAGCGGTACACGCGCTGCGCGCCGGAGCGGTCCGACCATTTGCCGATCAGGCGCGCGCTGAACAGCGTGGCCACGCCGCCGGCCAGGTAGACCCAGGTGATCTCCGCCGGCTGGACGCCGATGTTCTCGACCAGCATGGGCGAGATGAAGGGAATCACCAGCATGCCCGTCATCATGTTCACGCCCGACAGCAGGAAGGCTTTCAGGTGGCCGCCGACGCGGTACAGGCCGATCAGGTTGGGCAGCACCTCGGACAGCGGCACCGGACGCGTCAGGTGGCCGCCCAGCGAAGGCAGCACGCGCCAGGCGCCGCCCCAGATCAACAGCGAAAACACCACCAGCAAATAAAACGGCGAGGCCCAGCCGTAATGCGCGGCCAGCATCACGCCGGTCGGCACGCCAGCCACGGCGGCCAGGCTGAACGAGGTCATCACAACGCCGGTGGCGGCGCCGCGGCGCTCGACCGGGATCAGGTCGCCGATGATGGCCATGATGATCGAACCCAGCACGCCGCCGGTCAGGCCGGCAAAGGCGCGCGACAGCACCAGCACGTGGAAGTTCGGGGCGACCGCGCAGGCCAGGTTGGACAGCGTGAACAGCGCGAACATCGCCAGCAGCAGGCGCTTGCGGTCGAAGCGGTCGATGTACATCGAAGCCAGCAGGCCGGACAGGCCGGCGCACCAGGCATAGGCCGACACCGCGCCGGACACGGCGGCCGGCGTGATGGAAAAAGCGCGCATCAGCTGCGGCGCCAGCGGCATCATCACCATGAAGTCCATGATGACGGTGAACTGAGTCAGCGCCAGCAGCCAGAGCACGATGCGCTCGCGCGCCGGCGTCAGGGGGGTGGTTATTGTTGTCATCTGAATGGTATGGTTGGATTAGTTCAGCTGCCGCACGTCGTCGACCGCGCGCTGCAGGATAGCGCGGATCTGCGCGGCGCGCTGGTCGCTGGCGCCGGGGCCGTGGGCCTTGTCGATCACGGCGGCCTTCAGCTCGTGCATCGCCAGGCGCAGGTCGACGCGGCCTTCGGACGGCTCGGCCAGGCGCGCCAGGATGACGTCGACGAACTGGCGGTTCTCGGCCAGGAAGGCCTCGCCTTCGGGCGTGATGGTGTGCAGCTTCTTGTTGCCGTCGGCCGTGGCCGAGACGTGGCCCATGTCGAGCATCATCGACAGCAGCGGGTAGATCGCGCCCGGGCTGGGCGTGTAGCTGCCGCCGGACAGCTGTTCCAGCGCCTTGATGATCTCGTAGCCGTGGCGCGGCTTCTCGGCGATCAGGTGCAGTACGACGTAGCGCATGGCGCCGGCGTCGAACATCTTCGGCCCACGGCCGCGGCCGCCTCCGCCGCGATGGTGGTGGTGATGGTCGCCATGCATGGCGTGATGGCGGTGCTGGCAATGTAGAAATCTAAACATTTGTCTCTCCTTACGATATAACAAGTTAAGATATAACTTATTGAGATATATCTTAACCCGTTTACGGAAGAGTTCAAGGACTTTTTTATACAGCCGGGGACTAAACAAGGCGCAGCAGCAGGAATATGTGCAGGAGGCGGAACAGCGCCATCATGAGGAACTTACGTCGGGGGTCAAGTCTGACATTCGGACACGAGCTGCGCTGTACATTGGGGTCAAGTCTGACATTCGGACACGAGCTGCGCTGTACATTGGGGTCAAGTCTGGCATTCGGACACGAGCTCTGCCGTAGACGCGCGTCTACGGCAGAGCTCGTGTCCGAATGCCAGACT